>JAPKZH010000159.1 GCA_026393905.1 Candidatus Aminicenantota bacterium | reverse complement strand
ATGGCCTCTCTCGGATTTTCTTGGAGAATTTTTACTATTTCCTCTGGTATTTTCCCAGCTCGAATCTTCAGCTCCTCTGGATCATAATTGAAAACGCGAGCAAGTTTTTCAATAAATTCTTCAGACGGAATGCTTCTATTGTTTTCAATCTTGCTGAGATATGTGTAGTTCACCTTCAAAGTGGCCGCCAAGTTTTTAATGCTTAGTCCACGTCTCTCTCTCAGGTTTCTAATACTATTACCAAAGCTTATTCCCTTTTTCATAAATATTCTATAGCACGGTTGACTAATTTTGTCAACCTTTTTATTGATCTAAATGGGATGATATTATAAGTGCGTTAAACAAAAAACGCCTTAATCCTGCGACATTGTTAAGGCTTTGGCCAACTTTCTGTTCGTCCTGTTTTGATGAACCTCCTTCCAATCAAGGCTTTCTGTCTCAATGTGGACAGAAAGAGAATGGGTCTGGGGTTGTGCAGATCACATGGCTTCTCAACCTGCATTGACTCTGGAATGGTCTTCCGGTCAACTTCTGTTGACGAAACTTTACTGATAATCTGCTCCTCGGCCAAGCTCTTGCTATACCAAAATGAGCCGGAGAGTTTCTTGTCTGTTTTACGAAAATTCCTCACTCATACTTTCATGATATGATCTCGGCTTCATTCATCCTTCGCGCCAAGAAGCGCACTTACAATCAAAGTTCCCTCAACTCCTTTAAACGCCTCAGCTCTTAGATTGTGCGTGGGCCATTAGCTGATCTTCCAATCCATCACGTAATCGAGGCCGCATTCGTTAATTTCCAATAAGCTTGGTTGTGTTCAGAGGGAAGATTTCTTCGCAGACGGTACAACCTTAGGGCCGGTTTTATAGCCCCCACCTGGCCCTGTTCCCCGCCGTTTCCATTCCCCCGGTCGAGCGTCAACGTAGGTTGACCTTTTCTCTGCGTGATTTCCCGTCCGAGCCGGCCCTCCTCCCGTCTTTTCAGGGAGACCCGGTCTTTTCCGTGACGTTGGCCCGTTTCTTGAGGTCATTCTCCCGACATGGCGGGAGTCTATCGTCCTCGTCATTCGGAGAGGGCCGTCCTCGACCGGGTGCTTTTCGATCATTTCGAGCGCATAGGCGACAAGGCCCGCGCGGCAAAGTGCTACCACAAATTCCTCGACCTCTGGAAGGACGCCGCCCCCGGCCTCCCCGAGCTTGAGGATGCCAGGAAGAGGATGGCGGGGATGAAGGGCTTATGAGTTAGCCTTCGTCTGAGGCGCTTGGAGGCCGGATTGCCCAGCCTCCCGATTCAGATACGACGCTGGTGAGCGGATAAACGCTTCAAATCTATGGGCGTTTGGGGGAAAGCTTTTTTACTTTATTGTCAGCCTTGTGCGTTCGTTATTATTTTTTCGTGAATTGATTGCCGATAACTATTTTATTGGTTTCTAATATTTTGTTACACGGTTATTACGACTTTTCCACGGGCATGTCCTTCTTCAAGATACCTTAGGGCCTCAGCCGTTTCGCTTAATGGGTAACGCTTATCTATAATTGACTTCACTTTGTTCATATTAATTAGCTCGATAATGAATAGAAGATCCTTTTGGTTTATGTGCGCAGATATGAGCCTCATATTCTTAACTCCAATCATTGATTTGAACATAAGTTGAAATATTCGAGACATGGAACCTCCTGCCAAGACATAAATTCCGCTGGAGTTTAATATACGTTTATACTCTGAAATCGAACGGTGTGCTGCAATATCAAAAATCAGGTCATATTGCAGCTTATTTTTGGTAACATCTTCTTGAGTGTAATCA
>JAPKZH010000644.1 GCA_026393905.1 Candidatus Aminicenantota bacterium | reverse complement strand
CGCTCAATCGGCCAGGCAATCGTCCATCTGGCCGAAAGTCCGGCCCAGCGGCAGGTGCTCAAAGACCTTGTCGAGCTCTATCCTGGAGACTTGATCAGCGGAAGCGCTCGGACAAGCTACAACTGCGTGTTGGAGAAATTCAACGCGCTGCTCAAAGAGCCGAATCCCAAAGACCAGGCCGGCCGCTTGATCGCCCGCCTGGAAGACGCGGCAGTCCGGCTGGATAAAGAATTTCCCGCAAGCTACGCCGGGACAAAAGAAACCATTGCCTCTCACATCGCCCAGCTCAAGAGCAAATTCAAAGAGCATTTTTCGGCGGGTCCTTTTCCCGGCGGGTTCATAACAATGTCTAAAGACGTTTCCATCCCCTGGGACGACGGCGCCATTCTATCAAGCTTCCGAAACAGCCCCGGTCTTTACGATGATATTTACATGGATTTGTCTTTCGTCGAAGTCTTCGAGAAAGACGGCCTTGACGCCTCCCCGGCGGCGCTGGCCCGGGCCTTTGCCACGGCCAAATTCCCTCTCTGGCATGCCAATCAGATGGCCCGTTACAACATACTCAGGGGGATCCTGCCGCCGCAGTCCGGCCATTGGTTGAATAATCCCCACGCCGACGATATCGATTTCCAGATCGAGGCCGACTTTGCCGGCCTCATGTCGCCCGGGATGCCGAATGCGGCCGCCGAGTTCTGCGACAGAGTCGGGCACATCATGAACTACGGAGACGGTTGGT
Organism: Candidatus Aminicenantota bacterium; assembly: GCA_026393905.1. GTDB lineage: Bacteria > Acidobacteriota > Aminicenantia > Aminicenantales > UBA4085 > JAPKZH01. The sequence continues at coordinate 6,135 of JAPKZH010000644.1, read as the reverse complement.
ATGGGGGAGTCTATATCGCCGCCATGTACGCCCTGGCTTTTGTTTCCGGGAATATCGAAGCGGTGGCCGAGGAAGCGCTCAAGGCCATCCCCGCCAAAAGCGCATTCGCTCAAACCATGCAGGATGTCATCCGCTGGCACAAGGAAAACCCCTTGGACTGGAAAGACACCTGGTTCAAGGTCCAGCGCAAATGGTCGGAGGACATCGGCTGCCCGGAGGGCGTCTTCTCGAGCTTCGATATCGACGCGAAAATCAATTGCGCCTGGGTTTTGCTCGGACTGCTTTATGGAGATGGGGATTTCGGCAAGACCTTGTCCGTGAGCGCCCGGGCCGGCGATGATTCCGACTGCAATCCGGCGAGCGCCGGCGGCATCCTGGGGACCCTCCTCGGATATAAAAATATCCCTGATTTTTGGAAGAAGGGGCTCCAGGCGGCCGAGTCGATCCCCTTCAAGTTCACCTCCCTTTCATTGAAGGATACCTACGATCTCTCGTTCAAGCACGCCCTGGAAAATATCGGGAGAAACCGGGGGAACGCCGAGGGCCAAGACGTTCGAATCCAGGTCCAGGAGCCCAAGACCGTGAAGCTGGAGGTCTGCTTCGAAGGCCATTTTCCTTCAGAGCGGAAGCCTTTGAACATCCAGCTCCAGAAAGAAGCCTCATTTGAATTCGAAGGTATCGGCTTTGCGGTCAACGGCAACGTGTCGGCCAAGGGTGCCGATTCCTACCGTTTTTACGTCGAAATGTCGGTGGACGGAAAGCTCGTCGAGTCGTCGGACCTGCCGACGGACATCCTCGTCCGAAAAGAGACCCTGTTTTGGAGATACGCCCTGGCCAAGGGGCGGCACACAATCCAGTTCAAAGTGCTGAACCCTTCAGACCAGGCTCGGATCGTCCTTCGGGATGCGATCATCTATGACGATCAACCCGCCAAGCCGAAAACCTAGGGCATGATCTTGGTCGAATTGACGAGCCGGAGGCCTTCGTCCATAATAACAGCGCCGTGATTTGCCGCCGGAAGGAGGATAGAGCGATGGCAAAAGTTTACTACGTCGGGGATTGGGCCGTCATGACCGGCCCTGTTTTTGCCGAAACGCCTTTCTTTCATTCGCCCAAGGGGCTGGACATCTTCAATTATGGAATATGGCTGAAGGAGGCCCTGGAGTCGACGGGCCGGCACGTCGTGAACTCCGTGCCGAGCTGGGATTTCTACAACCGGCTCGGTCCCGGCGATTATGAGGCGATCCTCGAAGAATACGATGTCCTCGTCTTCAGCGATGTCGATGCCAAACTTTTCCAGCTGGCGCCGAATTTCTTCGACCGGGCGAAGTTCGGGAAAAAACCGCTGACCTTCCCGGACCGGCTGCGCCTGACCCTGGAGGCGGTAAAAGCCGGAAAGGGCATCATGCTCTTGGGAGGCTGGTATTCATTCACGGGCGAAATGGGAAAGGGAGGCTGGGGGCGGACGCTCCTTAAAGAACTCCTGCCCGTGCTCTGCCTGGATTATGAGGACCTCGTCGAGACGACGGAAGGCTTTTCCGTCGAGGTGACGGAGGCCGGCAAAAAAATCTTCAAGAAGATCCCATTCCCGTCGATGCCCCCGCTCCTGGGCTACAATAAGACGATCCCGAAGAAAGAGGGCCGCATTCTCCTCAAGGTGAAAGAAACGGGCGACCCGCTGTTGGCTGTTCGAGACTTCGGACAGGGCCGGGTGCTTGCCTACACCTCCGACCCGGCGCCCCACTGGGGATGCAATTTCATCTATTGGGAAGAATACAATCATTTCTGGCTCGATTGTCTCGACTATGTCTTGGGCAGGAAATAAATTGAAGCCGCTGACCGCCGGCTGCGGCGAAAGGATCATCACGCCGCCGCTGGGCGTGGATCTGTGCGGATACGGATTCTACCTCGACCGCAAAGCAGAGCAGGTCCGAGATGACCTGAAAGTCCGGGCCCTGGCCTTGAAGACCGAGGATCAAGCGCTCGTTTTGGCGAGCTGCGACTTGATCGGGTTCACGGTGGATTTCTCCGATTCGGTTAGGCAAGCGATCGGCCGGCAGCACAACATCCCTGCTAAAAATATCCTATTGGCCTGCACCCACACCCATTCCGGTCCTGCCGCCCAATCCCTTCCGGGCTTGGGCGAGGTGAATGAGAAATACATGCAGAACGTCCGGCGGGCGATTGAAGAAGCGGTCGGCCAAGCCTTCGATCAAATGAAAGACGCGGATTTCATCTATGCCTTTGAAGCGGTCGAGCCCATCGGCTATAACCGGCGCCTCAAGAATTTTGAGGGTATCGATCCAACGCTCAAGGTCGCCGTCTTCCGCCAAAAATCTCAAAAAATCTATCTTTTGAGCTATGCCTGCCATCCTGTGGTCCTCGGCCCCTTGAAAAAAGTCTCGGCCGATTGGCCGGGCGCGGTGATCAGCCGGATAGAAAAAAAAGGACATCGGGCAGTTTTCTTCCAAGGCTTCTCCGGCGACATCGATCCGGTGAGCCAATGGAACCGCTGGGGGGCGGGGACAAACGAAGACCTGAGGCTTTACGGACAATTGCTCAGCCGGCGCGCTTTCAAAGCGGAAAAATACGCTGTCAAACCGAGCCAGAATTCTTTGAAGGCCGTTGAAACACGGATGATCATCCCCCTCCGGATTCCCTCGAAAAATCAGATAGAAAAAGAGGCCGCGGAATTCGCCAAGTCGTACGCCCAATTTCCGGGCGGCTCACGATTTGCGGAAGAGTGGGAAGAAAAAGCCCTCCACGCCCTTGCGACCTTTCAGTCCAAACCTTATCTGGAAAATGTGCCGCTTCAGGCCATGGCCGTCGGCCCTCTAAGATTTCTCGGAATCCCGGGCGAAGTCTTCTGCGGACTGGGATTGAAGCTGCAGAAGAAATGGCCTCCCCTTTTCCCGCTGGGCTACGCCAACGGCAGCATCGGCTACATTCCCACCCGGCGGGCCTTCAGAGATCCGTCCGATTACGCCTGCACCTGCGCCCCGAAATTCTATTCCCTCTTTCCCTTCACGCCGGAGATTGAAAAGATCTTGATTCGGGAGAGCGATCGACTGCTCGCATGCCTTAAAGGCTGATTGTTAATGGGCTGAAAGGAATGTTCTTTTTTCCTTCAGACAACCTATCCCCTTTTTGAGCTCGGAATCCAGGCTGCTCATCAGGGCACGGTGATATCGATGGACAGTAATCGATGTCAAGGAAACATGTTGAATCTTATACAATATTGCGTTATCGAGGAGCACATTTTTTCCTGATTCGATGTATCCTGATCGTCGATCACTTTTGGTTTTCTTTTAATTGACTCCCGCCATGGGACTTGCTATGATAAGGGACATTCTGAGGGAATTGCCAGGGAGGACGGGAAAATGAAATGCCCTCGCTGCGATTTCGACAACACAGCCGAGAGCACTTATTGCGGCAAATGCGGCAGTAAGCTTGCTCCTTCGCCAGCAGCCATTGATTCTACCGTACTCTATACCCTTCCCCATATGGACTTGGAAGTGGGAACGCTCTTCGCGGAACGATACCAAGTTATCGAGGAGCTCGGAAGCGGCGGGATGGGAAAAGTTTATAAGGTTATCGATAAGGAAGTCAAAGAGAAGATTGCCATAAAGGTATTAAAACCGGAAATTTCTTTTGATGAAAGAATCATCGAGCGCTTCCGGAATGAACTGAAACTCGCCCGAAAAATTTCTCATCCAAACGTCTGCCGGATGTATGACCTCCTCAAGGAGAAGGGACTCTATTTCATCACCATGGAATATGTCTCCGGTGAGGACTTAAAGAGCACAATCGCCAGGGTCGGACAGCTCAGCGTGGGAAAAGCGCTGGCCATTGCAGAACAGATCTGTAAAGGATTGGCCGAGGCTCATAAATTGGGCGTTGTCCACCGCGATCTGAAACCCCAAAACGTCATCATCGACCGCCAGGGGGATGCCCGGATCATGGATTTCGGCATCGCTCAAACTCACACGACGAAAGGACTCACGGAACCCGGAGTCATGATAGGCACGCCCGAGTACATGTCACCGGAACAAGCTGTCGGGGAAGTCATCGATCAGCGTTCGGATATCTACTCACTGGGCGTCCTCCTGTTTGAACTTCTCACGGGAACTTTGCCCTTCAAAGGCGATACGGCCGTGGGGGTGGCCCTTAAACAAAAAACAGAACTCCCGCCCAATCCTAAAAGTCTGAATCCCCATATCCCCAATGAGGTCAGTCAATTGATCCTCCGCTGCCTTGAAAAGGACAAAAGCAAGCGCTACCCGAATGCGACATCGCTTCTTGAAGAGATCAGCCGAATTCAACGTGGCTTTCCTACGACAGAAAAGCTCGTTCCCCAGAAACCTCAGACGACATCGGGGAAAAAAGGAGAAAAGCGCGTTTTTCCTTTCGTCAATCCTCTCGTCCTCGTCGTCGTCCTTCTGGCTGCTGTCGCCGGCTATTTTCTTCTGGCCCGAGTCCTGAGGGTTGGTCCTGGTCAGCCGGCTAGGAAAGTCAGAGAAAAAATCGTCGTTACCCAAATCCTGGAACAGGCGAGAAGTTTTGACCTTTCTTCCGGCATGAACGAAATGAAAGACGTCTTTTACGGCACGGGTGAAATAAAAGATGTCTCGGATAGCAAATTTGATAGCGCTGACGTTACCTCCGGAAAAAGAGGGACGATCGACATCAGCTCCGATCCGCCCGGCGCAGTGGTCTATTTAAATGAGGATAAGAGAGGTCGGCAGACACCCTTGAAAATGCCGTTGCCCGTGGGCAAGTATCGAATAAGAATCGACCACCCTAATTTTTTGGAGGAGGGCGGAGAAATCCAGATCGAAAGTGGAAAAATCTTTCAGAAAAAATTTGTTCTCAAGCCTGCCTATGTCATCGATATTCTCAGTGATCCCTTAGGGGCCTCCGTGTTTATTGATGGGGAGCCTCGGGGCCAGACGCTGTTGAAAATAAAATTGGCCAAACAAACCTGCCTTTTAAAACTTGAAAAGCTCGGCTATGAGGTCCATACGGAGGAACTCCTCGTGAAACCGGGGCTCAATACTCCTAAGAGAATCTCTCTCAAGAAGATGCTCGTCAAGATTTCCATACAAACGAAACCTTCCAAAGCAAAGATCACCATCGACGATAAACTGATAGGGACGTCTCCCCTGATGAATCTGAGGTTTCCGCGTATCCTAGAGCTCGTGTTTATTTAGACGGAAATCCCTACTTGGAGAAGGGGATTCCTCTCGAGGTTACCACCGGGCGGAAAAAGCTGAAAGTAAGAGTCGGACCGCATAAAATTGAATTCGTTTCCTTAAAATCGAAAGAAAAGCTCGCTACGGATATTACGGCGGAAACGGGAACAAATATTTGGGCCTATGCGAATTTTAGGGCCGGTAAGGTCGAAATTACACAAAAAAAATAAAGGAGCCGGCTTCGGCTTGAGAGTAGCTCATTCTTCCAGCTTCCTGCGAATTGGCCCCAACGGAAAAACTTAGTGGAATAGGCATTACGAAACCTGGGCCAAAGACGCGAAGGTGTTTATAGGCAGGCTCTGGTATCGTATCGCCGGTGATTCCCGCGACCCCGACTATGGAAGTGGAAACGCTGTCATTGGCATTTGGGGATGACCGCCGTCACGAAACGATCGCGGCATGTCGATGAACTAGGATGGGCAATTTTGAGGAAGCGGACAGATTTCGGGAGATCGTCTACTCATCAGTGATCATGTATTTCCCCGTTTCCATGTTCATGTGAACCTTCTTCTTCTCTCCCCCTTTAATCACAAGTTCAACTTGATATTTCTTTGTCTTGTCCCTGGACTGAAACTCAATGACATGCTTTCCTTCTTCAATGGTTCTGGTTATTCGAGGTGAGGCACTGCCGATATAAACCGAATCAATATAAACCTCAGCATAATGGACCGCGCTGAGGGTGACCGTCGCGTTCGGAATTTTCGTTAGGGTAATGGGGCGATTGAGATTTGCATACAACGATAGAGATAGGTCCTCGGGCCTATACCCTTCCTTTTCCAAGCGGACCTTGTGAGGTCCAGCCATAATATCTTTTTCTTGAGGTGCAGGGCCCCAGGGCTCTCCGTCAACATAGATCAGAGCTCCCGGAGGATTAGAATTAATC
>JAPKZH010000558.1 GCA_026393905.1 Candidatus Aminicenantota bacterium | reverse complement strand
AAGTTCGCCGGGAAATTCTTCAATGAATTCGTGCTCGAATTTCCCAAAGATGTGCTGACCGCGAATGAATATCTCAAAAAGAAGGAGGTTGTCGGCGGATTGAGCCTCGGCGGGTTCTACCCCGAGCTCAAAAATTGCGGGCTCTTCTGCGTCACGGAGGTCCATAAGAAAGAAGACATCGACAGGCTGGCCACGCTGGTCGAGGAGGGTTTACGATGATCCGTGAACTCTTGATCTTCGAAATCAGCGATAAAGGCAAACGGGCGTTCGGACTGCCAAAGCTCGATGTCCCGGTCAAAGACAATGTCCTTGAAGGGCTGACCGTCCGCGAGGACATTCCCGATTTTCCCGAGGTTTCGGAGGTGGAAATCGTCCGGCATTTCACCCGTCTATCCCAGGCGAACTATTGTGTCGACATCGGGTTCTATCCGCTGGGATCCTGCACGATGAAGTACAACCCCAAGGTCAATGAGAGAGCGGCCTCACTCGCGGGTTTTGTATCGTCCCATCCCCTTGCCCCCGAGGACCTTGTCCAGGGAAACCTGGAAGTCCTCAAAAGGATGGAGGACTATCTTTGTGAAATCGCTGGGATGGATGCCTTCACGCTCCAGCCTTCGGCGGGCGCCCAGGGAGAGCTCACCGGCATGATGCTCATCCGGGCCTGCTTGGAGGAGCGCGGCAATCCGAGAAAGATCGTCCTCATCCCTGATTCGGCCCACGGCACGAATCCCTCCAGCGCCCATCTCTGCGGCTATCGCGTCCAGGAAATCAAATCCAACCAGGGAGGGACGGTCGACCTTGAAGATCTTGCCCGAAACATGACCGAGGATGTCGCAGCCCTGATGTTGACCAACCCGAACACTCTGGGCGTCTTCGAATGGGACATCAAGAAGATCGCAGAAATCGTTCACGCCAAAGGCGGCTTCCTATACATGGACGGCGCCAACATGAACGCGCTGACCGGCATTTGCCGGCCGGGGGATGCGGGCGTGGATGTCATCCACATCAACCTCCATAAAACATTTTCCACCCCTCACGGTGGGGGCGGGCCCGGTTCCGGGCCTGTCGGCGTCAAAAGAGCGCTCGTGCCCTACTTGCCCGTTCCTTTGATCGAAAAACGGGGCGAACGATACGCCTTGAACTTCGACCGGCCCAAGACGATCGGCCGCGTCCGCAGCTTTTACGGCAATTTTCTCGTTGTGGTCAGGGCCCTGGCGTATGTCTTGACCCTCGGACCGGAAGGGATCAAGGAGATCGCCGAAGTGGCCGTCCTCAACTCCAATTACATCCGGAAAAGCCTGGACAAGGAGTACCATCTCAAGTACGATTCGCCGACCCTCCATGAATGCGTCTTCTCGGACAAAATCCAGAAGGAGAACGGGATCCTGAACATCGATATCGCTAAGCGGCTGATCGATTACGGGGTCCATCCGCCGACGATGTCCTTTCCGCTGATCGTCCATGGCGCCCTGATGGTCGAGCCGACCGAGACGGAAAGCAAGCGCGACCTGGATCTCTTTATCGACGCCATGAAAAAGATCGCTCAGGAGGCCAAGGAGAACCCGGAGATCCTGAAGTCGGCGCCGCATCATTCCTATGTCCGCCGGTTGGATGAAACGACCGCCGCCCGGAATCCGGTTCTCAAGTGGGAGAGAGAAAAGAAATCATGAGCCTCCAGAACCTAATCATGAACCTCCAGAAGTTCTGGGCCGGCCAGGGCTGCTACCTGGCTCCGTCCTATGACGTCGAAGTCGGCGCCGGCACGATGACGCCGGACACCTTCTTCCGGGTGCTCGGAAAACGGCCGTGGCGGGTAGGCTATGTCCAGCCTTCCCGTCGGCCCAAGGACGGCCGCTATGGAGAAAACCCGCACCGCGTCCAGAAACACCACCAATTCCAGGTGATCATCAAGCCTTCCCCGGCCGATATCCAGCGTATCTATATCGACAGCCTCGTCTCCCTCGGTATCAACTTTAAGGATCATGACCTTCGCTTCGACGAAGACGACTGGGAATCGCCGACGATCGGCGCTTGGGGCGTTGGCTGGCAGGTCATGCTGGACGGGCTCGAAATTACCCAGTTCACGTATTTTCAGCAGGCCGGAGGCATCGAAGTCTTCCCCATCCCTGTCGAAATCACGTATGGACTCGAGAGGCTGGAGATGTTTTTGGAGGAGAAAGATAACATCTACGATCTGCAGTGGTCCGAAGATGTCAGCTACAGGGACCTTCGGTTCGAAGAGGAAAAAGAATTTTCCGAATACAATT
>JAPKZH010000615.1 GCA_026393905.1 Candidatus Aminicenantota bacterium | reverse complement strand
AAGCAGAGCCGTAAAAACATTGGCCAATCCCGTCCTGGCCCCCTGGGCGATTCCCGTCGCGCTCTCGATGTAACTGGAACCCGTTGAAGTCCCGTACAACGCCCCTTCGACCGTTCCGATGGCATCGGCGAGGACGGCCTTGTTGGCCCGCGGCAGCTTGCCATTCTTGAGAAATCCGGCCGGGCTGCTGACTCCGATAAGCGTTCCGACGCAGTCAAACATGTCGAGGAAGAAAAAGACGAATATGACCGTGAAAAAGCCGGTCTTAAAAGCGCCGAGAATGTCCAGCTTAAAGAGCGTCGGCGCGAGGCTCGGCGGGGCGGCCAGCAGGCCATGGTATTTTACGACACCTAAAGGGATGCCGAGCAGAGCCGTGGCCAGAACACCCAGCAGAATGGCACCGGGAACCCTCAAGGTCATTAGGACGATGGTCAGCAGGACTCCGAACAAAGCCAGAATGACCGGCCGGCTTTTCAGCTCCCCGAGGCCGACATACGTGCCCGGATTGCTAACGACTAAGCCGCCATATTCGAGGCCGCTGAGCGCGATCAAGAGCCCTATCCCTACCGCAATAGCATGCTTCAAGGCATCCGGCACGGCGGCGATCAGCTTATCCCAGAAACCGAAGAGGGCAAGGATGATCAGAACGATGCCCGAAATGAAGACGGCACCGAGGGCAACCTGCCATGAATACCCCATCGTCCCGCAGACGATGACGGCAAAAAAGATATTATGGCCCATGGCCGGCGCCTGGGCGATCGGATACCTGGCGAGCAATCCCATCAAGAGCGTGGCCACGGCGCTTGCGATACACGTCGCCACCATGACCGCTCCCCTGTCCATTCCGGCTTGGGAAAGAATGGCCGGCTGGACGAAGATGATATAGGACATGGTCATGAAAGTCGTCACGCCGCCTAGAAGCTCGGTGCGGACATTGGTCTTGTTTTCCTGGAGCTTGAAATAGCGGTTGAGCCAGCTTTTCATTTCACCCGCCTCTCGTTATTCTTTGAATTTAACCAGGCTGTAGACCTCGACCTCCGGATGGGCTTTTTTGATGTTTGGAACGCCGTTGAGAAACGAAAGCTCGACAACGGCGCCGAACCCGACGGGCTCGCCTTTGAGCAGCTTGACCAAATCGATGGCGCTGATCGAGGACGATCCCGTTGCAATCAGGTCGTCGATGATCAGGGCCCGCTGCTTGGGCCGGATCGAATCATCGTGCATCTCAAAATATTCGACGGCATATTCGTTGGGAGCCTTGACGCAGACCGTCTTTCTGGGCAGTTTTCCTTTCTTGCGGATGATCGCCAGGCCAAGCTTAAGGTCATGCGCAATCGGCGCCGCAAAAAGATACCCGCGCGATTCGATCCCGATGATCACCTCCGGCTTTTTCTTCTTGGCCCAGGCGATAAGCTTGTCGATGACGAAATGATATGTATCGGGGTCCAGGATGACGGGCGAGATGTCCTTAAAGCCGATCCCGGGCTTGGGAAAATCCTTGACCTCATAGATTTTTTCTTTGAGCTTGGCAATATTCATTCCGACGTCTCCTCCTTGAACGTGCTTTCATTTAAAAATAAACGAAACGGATTGTCAATCGACCTCGGGCGACCGTAGCGCTCTCGCGGATGAAGCTAATACAATCGCAAAAAATAAAGTGACAGTGTTTGGGCGGCACTTAGGCCGCCCTCAAGCCCCCGTAGCGGAGGGGGGGACCCGTCGGCTTTTCCGACGGGGGGAACCGACGGGACTGGTTCCCCCGGGGCGCGGGGGCTGCGGGCGGCCTAAGCGCCGCCCGAACGGGGATGTCATCTTAATTAATGCGCTTGTATTAATAAACAATCTTGATCCGTCGCTCACACCCATCGCCGACTTCAATATGGACGCGGATCGCCGCCAAAGGAAAGGTGATTTTTTCGGCCCATTCGATCAAAACCACGCCTTCTCCGATGTAATCCTCGAATCCCAAATCCCGGATCTCCGCCTCCCCGCCAAGGCGGTAAAGGTCGAGGTGATAGATTGGGACTTTGGCCAAATAGATGTTCAGCAACGTGAAACTGGGGCTGCAGACCTGATGGATGTCCTTCAAGCCAAGGCCGGCCGCGATCCCCTTGGCGAATATGGTCTTGCCGGCGCCGAGCTCCCCGATCAGAAATACGACTTCGTCGCCCTCGAAATTTTTGGCCAGCTTTCGAGCCAGGGCGAAAGTCTCCTGTTCGGAATGTGTCGTATATATCTTTTCCTTATGTTTCGAGCTATTCATAGTTGAATAATATGGTGATATCGAATCATCCTATTTCTTCCATCATTTTCAGGGCCTGGGGCAGGTAGCGGATCAGGTCGCCGGCGATCAAGGGCCGCTCGCCCAATCGACCGGCGCCGATGTCGCCGCTCAGCCCGTGGAGATAGACCGCCGCCAGCGTCGCTCCCAGGATGTCCTTTTCCTGGATGATGAGCGATGCGATCATCCCGCTCAGCACATCGCCGGAGCCTCCGCTGGCCATCCCCGGATTTCCCGTCGGGTTGATATAGACTTTTCCCTGCGGGTTTGCGATCAATGTCCTATATCCTTTGAGGACAAGATAGACCCGGTATTTTTCCGCGAATTGCGGCACCAGTTCGAGCCGATTGTCTAAAACGTTTTTGACTGAGAGGCCAAGCAGCCGGGCGAATTCGCCGGGATGGGGGGTGAGGACCGCCCGACCCGCCAGGGGTTTTAAGACATCAAGATGGCCGGCCAAAACATTTAAGGCATCTGCATCGATGACCACCGGACACTTCACCTTCGGCAGCAGGCTGAGGACAAAATCGGCCGTCGAAGGGTGAGTGGAAATTCCCGGTCCGATGAGCACGGCGTCTTTTCCCGGAAGAAGCTTCACGGCTTTGGGTAGGGCTTCTCTGGCGATAGTTTTTTTCCCTGTCTCCGGCAAGGGCTCGGTCATCAATTCCATCATCGACCGGGCGACAATCGGCAGACAGCTTTGGGGGGTCCCAACCGTGACCAGACCGGCCCCGACCTTAAGAGCAGCCTTGCCGGCCATCACCGCGGCGCCCGTTTTTCCGAGCGAACCCGCGAGGATCAAAAGATGTCCGTATGTCCCCTTGTGGCTATCCCTCCGGCGCCTTTTGAAATAGGGCATCAGGGCCTGTTTTTCGACAACCTCGAGCTTCAGGCTCTCGTCCTCAAACAAGAAGGGCGGGAGGCTGATATCGGCAATAACAAGCTCCCCAATCCAGTCTTCGGCCGGCGGAAAAACATGGCCAATTTTTGGCGCTCCCAAGGTGACGGTCAAGTCGGCTTTGACGGCGGGCCCGATGATCTGGAATGTATCTGAAGATAAACCGGATGGGATATCGATGGCAACCTTATAGGCCTTGGTTTTATTGATGTCTTCGATGGCCGTCGCATAGATGCCTCCGGCCGGATTCATCAGGCCCGTCCCGAAAATGGCATCCACAATCAGCGTCGCCGCCGACAGTTCTCTTTTGTTCTTTTTCCAGTCTTCCACCGATAAAATCTCGACGATATCGACGCCGATTTTATCGGCGATCCCCAGGTTCAGAGCCGCATCGCCTTTGACATCCTGTTTGGCCGCCAGAAGAAAGACTTTCGGCCGCCCTCCTAGATTCCAGAGATGCCGGGCCATAACGAGGCCGTCGCCGCCGTTGTTGCCCTTTCCGGCCACGATAAGGACCTTCTCTTTTTGGATCTCGGGAAAACTGGCCCGGATGACCCTGACGATCTCGAGCCCGGCATTCTCCATGAGCACGGGCCCCGGGATGCCGATCTCTTCGATAGTCTTGCGATCGATCTCCTTCATCTGCTGCGAAGTCAAGACTTTCATGCCGACTCCTTGGCCCAGAGATTTCGGGCGTCGAGGTTGAACATTTTTCTTGTAATTTTAGCATAAATTTCGACGAAAACCACCCCCTGGATGATTCGGTGTGTTTCACCGAATTTTTCTTTTCGGAAAATGCTCCTTGGAATGAAGGCAGGGAGCGAAGCGACCGTTGGAAGGAAACCCTACTAAGGGTTTCCTTCCAAGAGTGTCCGGCCGGGTCTTCCCGGCGCCCGTTCGAAGGGGTCTTCCCCTCCAAATTGACCGCGGCCCCGGCGTTGATTTTGTCCGCCATTTATGCTAATGTTTATGCTACTTTTTAATACAGCTTTTGCGAAATCAGAGGAGGTTTTGACCATGTCCATCAAAGTCGGTATCAACGGGTTCGGCCGGATCGGCAGGAACCTGCTCAGGGCTTCGATCGGCAACCCGGAGATCGAATTTCTGGCCGTGAACGATATCACAGATGCCAAAACCCTGGCCCATCTCCTCAAGTATGATTCCTTGCTCGGCGGCTTCAAGGGAGACGTCACAGCCACGGACGACGCTATCATTGTCAATAATAAGAAGATCAAGGTCCTCGCCGAGAAAGAAGTCGGGAAACTCCCCTGGAAAGACCTCGGCGTCGACATCGTTGTCGAATCCACGGGCAAATATACCAAGAGGCCTGATGTCATTAAACACATTGAGCAGGGCGGCGCGAAAAAAGTCATCGTTTCGGCCCCTGCTACGGATCCTGATATGACAATCGTCCTCGGCGTCAATGAGGAGACTTACGATCCCGCCAAGCATCACGTCCTCTCCAATGCCTCCTGCACGACGAATTGTCTCGCTCCCGTGGTGAAAGTGCTCCACGAGCGCTTCGGAGTCGAAAAAGCCTTCATGACGACGATCCATGCCTACACGAACGACCAGAAAATCCTGGATGCTCCCCATAAAGATTTGCGGCGAGCCCGGGCGGCGGCGGTTTCGCAGATCCCCACGACAACCGGCGCGGCCAAGGCCGTCGGCCTGGTCATACCGGAGCTCAAGGGAAAAATCGACGGCATCGCCATTCGGGTCCCCACGCCCAATGTCTCGGTCGTCGACCTTGTCGCGCTCATGAAGAAAGAAGTCACTGAAAAAGACGTTAACGAAGCCTTTAAGAAAGCAGCCGAAGGCAAGCTGAAGGGAATTCTCCAGTATACGGAGGAGCCGCTTGTTTCCGTCGATTTCTTGTCCAATCCCCACTCGGCGATCGTAGACGCCCTGTCCACCAAAGTCCTCGATAAGAATCTTCTCAAAGTGCTGGCCTGGTATGACAACGAGTGGGGCTATTCCTGCCGCCTCCGCGACCTCATCAAATACATCTCACGGTGAACCTCATGCTCTTTGTTGAAGATCTCGACGTCAAAGGAAAGACCGTTTTTGTCCGCGTCGACTTCAATGTCCCGCTCACCGATAAGGGGGAAATCCGCAACGACACGCGGATTCGGGCATCGCTTCCGACGATCAATTATTTGCTCGGAAAAAGCGCCAAACTGGTGCTCGCTTCCCACCTGGGGCGGCCCAAAGGAAAAATCGACCCCAAGATGAGCTTGAAGCCTGTGGCCAAGAGGCTCGCGGAGTTGATCGGCCGGGACGTCATCATGGCTTCCGATATCGTGGGCGAAGAGGTCAACAAGCTGAAATCCGGGCTCAAGGAGGGCGATGTGCTCCTGCTTGAGAATGTCCGCTTCCATGCCGGGGAAACAACCAACGACCCTGAATTCTCCAAAAAGCTGGCCGAGGGGATCGATTATTTTGTCAACGACGCGTTTGGCTCGAGCCACAGGGCCCTTGCCTCGGTCGTCGGCATCACGAACTATGTCAAAAAATCGGCCGCCGGCTATCTCATGAAAAAAGAGATCGAATATCTGCGCAAAGCGCTCTTCTCCCCTGCCAAGCCCTATGTCGCCATCCTGGGCGGGGCCAAAGTCGAAGACAAGATTCCGGTCATCGAAAACTTGCTGAACAAAGCAGACACGATCCTCATCGGCGGAGCCATGGCCTACACCTTCTTCAAGGCCCAGGGATTCGGTACCGGCAAATCGCTTGTCGAACCGGATAAAATCGAGATCGCTCAAAAGATCCTCGCTCTAGCCAAGGAAAAAAAGGTTCGTTTTATCCTTCCGCTTGACAATGTGCTCGCGGCCTCCATCGAATCGGGCCAAGTCGCCCAAATCGTCGACAGCTTCCCCTTTCCGCAGGACTTAATGGGAGTGGATATCGGCCCGAAGACAGTCGCCCGATACGCCGAGATCATTGCCAAGGCCAAAACGATCGTCTGGAACGGCCCGCTGGGTGTGTTCGAAACGCCTGCTTTCGCCCAAGGCACGCTCGAAATCGCCCAGGCCGTGGCCGCCTCGGGCGCCCTTTCTATCGTCGGCGGCGGCGACTCGATCGCGGCCGTCGAAAAAGCCGGCGTCAGTCAGAAAATCACCCATATTTCCACGGGAGGCGGAGCCAGCTTGGAATTCCTGGCTAACGAGACTCTGCCAGGGATCGAAGCGCTCGAGAAAAAATAAAATGCATCACAAAAAGCCACCTTTTGTCGCCGGCAACTGGAAGATGCACATGACCATCCAGGAGGCCAAGCTGCTGGCCGCAGCCATCATCCAGGCCCGTCTTGAGCTATCAGAGGCAGAAATCGTCCTCATCCCGCCGTTTACGGCGCTGAGGTCGGTCAAGAAGTTGGCCGGTGAAAGCCCCGTCCAACTCGGCGCCCAGAACCTTTTCTGGGAAGAGCAAGGCGCCTATACCGGAGAGATCTCGGCGCCGATGCTCAAGAATGTCGGCTGCCGGTACGTCGTCATCGGCCACTCTGAGCGTCGCCAGTATTTCGGGGAAACGGATGCCACTGTCAATAAAAAAATCGCCGGCGCTCTCAATTCCAAGCTGAATCCGATTGTTTGCATGGGTGAAACACTGGAAGAGCGGGAAGCCGGCAAGACGATGCCGCGGGTCGAATCCCAGATCCAGGCAGGGTTGGCCGGCCTGACCCCAGAGCAGTTCCGCGAGATCATCATCGCCTACGAGCCGATTTGGGCCATCGGGACCGGAAAAACAGCCACCCCCGGCCAGGCCGAGGAAGTCCACGCTTTCATCAGAGAAAAGCTGGCAGAAATCTATGGAAAAGAAGCGGCCTTTTGTGCTATAATTATCTATGGCGGGTCGGTGAAGCCTGCCAATTCTTATTCCCTGTTCAGGGAAAAGAATATCGACGGGTTTCTCGTCGGAGGAGCTTCGCTCGAAGCGGATTCCTTCATTCAGATTATAAAAGAAGCGATTCGAGCTTATAAGGAAGAACAGTGAGTGCGATCATCACAACCATTCATGTGGCTATTTGCCTGGTCCTGATCATTGCCGTTCTTTTACAGTCCGGAAAAGCGGCCGACCTGGCCGGCGCATTCGGAGGGGTGGGAAGCCAGACGGCCTTCGGTCCGCGCGGCTCGGCGAGCATCCTGTCAAAAGTGACGACCATCGGTGCCATCCTGTTTATGATATCGTCGATGTCGTTGTGGGTTCTGTCCGGCCGCGGAGTCAGGTCGGCGGTCAGCGGAGAAAAAGCTGTTCCCGTCAAGACGGAGAACGTTCCCGCCGCCAAGAAAGAACAGACGCCGCCGGCTGGCCAGCCCGCGCAGAAGGCGCCGGCAACGGCAGAAAAGGACAAGAAGGAGCCGGCGATCAAGCCGCCCGACGCCGCTCAGCAAAAAACTTCGGGTCAAGAGACGAAGAAGAAATAAACAAACCCTCCCAAGCCATTCGATGCCGAAGTGGTGGAATTGGCAGACACACTAGCTTGAGGGGCTAGCGAGCACTTACCCGCTCGTAGGGGTTCGAGTCCCCTCTTCGGCATTCCCTTTTAACTTCGAGAAATCGAGACATGATGACATGCCCGATGAGAATCTTTCCTGAATTTCAAGCGATTCCAATCTCTGCGTCCGGGCCCCTTCAAATCCTTATGAAGATTTTCTTTTTATAAAGCCAGTAGCACATCGACCATAAAAGCCCCCAGACGGCCAGGCTGGTGATGATCTTGGCGCCCAAATCGCCCGTCCAGCCGAAAAATCCCATGGTAAAAGGCTTGGCGAGCCTGCTCAGCCAGCCGGAACCACCCGACTCGGCGAACAGGTATATAAACAGGGAATTCATGCCGACGATGGCGAAAAACTTAGACCATTTCTGGACTTTCATGACGTCGATCAGCCAATAAGAAAAGCAGAGGGCCAGCAGGCACCAGCCTCCGCTGACGATGACAAACGAGATCGTGCAGATCCGCTTGATGATCGGCGTCACAGGATTGAGAGCATAGCCGGCGATGACTCCAAGAAGACCGGCGACCGCTAATATTCCTATCTTTCGGCCTGAAGAACGCTTGCTCATCAGAAGCTGTCCCGCCAGCACTCCCCACATGGTATGGGCTGTGGTCGGCACCGCGTTGAAGGCTACCCAATGCCCCTGCGAAAGCTTGCCCATGAGCAGCATATCGACATAGGAACCGAAGTTGTGGTCCGCGATAAAAGGCTGGTTGTAGCCCGGCACAGCGAATAAGCGGTAGGCCAATTCAGTGATGATCAAGAGGGCAAATGTGACCGAGAGCTGGGATGCGGCCGACCGCCGCATCATCAGAAAGGCGACAAGAAAGGTGAAGGAGAGCTGGGCGAGCACGTTCCATAATTCAAACGTGAGTCTTCCCGGTCCGATACAATAAAGCGCCCAGCCGAAGAGGAGGAGAAGGAAGGAGCGCTGAAGCGCGTGGCCAAACGTTTTCGACCAGCTGTCTCCACGCGCCCATCGCTTGCCGAAGGAGAAAGGCATGGCCACACCGACGATGAACATGAAAAACGGCTGGATCAAGTCCCAAAAACGCAGTCCATTCCAAGGGTGATGATCCAACTGCAGGCCGATGGCGTTGATGATTGTGCCTTTCCATGACGGGTCAACCAGCAGGCTATAGAGGTGTGTGGCTTCGCCGATCAGTAAAAACATGGTCAAGCCGCGAAAAAAATCGAGCGACAGGAGCCGGCCTTCTTGAGTCAACTCATAATCGGCGGGTTTGGTCATCGGACAGCCCTCCTTTTTCATGACGTTTGCGCTCCAGGTCCTTCGGGGCGCCGGGGAAGTGAAACCCTAGAAATAGCGGACAAAGCTGGACAGCGCTTTTCGCTTTTTGGGCTTCAGCTCGTCAGCCGGATAGCCGAGCGGCGTAAAGGCGACCGGCTCTTCGTCCTTGGACAACCTGAGGATCTCTCTCGCCGCCGAGGGATTGAAGGCGGCCACCCAGCATGTCCCCAACCCCTGGTCCGCCGCGGCAAGGATCAGGTGATCCATGGCGATTGTCGTATCGACGTCCGCGTAATTTTTTCCATCCATCCGCGTCCAGGCCTCCGGCATCACGGCACAGGCACAGATGACAAGAGGGGCTTTGCAAAACCATTCCTGGCTATAAATCCTCTTGAGCTCCGATTCCCGACCTTGGGTATGAATGACGAAGAAACGGAAGGGCTGCTTATTAGCCGCCGTAGGGGCCAGGTTGGCCGCCTCGAGAACCTTCTGGAGCTTTTCCTTTTCCACGGGTTTTGACTGGTAAGCCCGGACGCTGTACCTTTTGTTGATGAGTTCAAAGAATTCCATGGGATCTCCTTTCGATCAGGAAAATAGGGAATAGAACGGTTGTTTTCATTATTTATCGGGTCGGGAAAATCGTCCTTAGATAATCCAGGTCATAGCGAATACTCTTTTCGACGCCAAGCGGCAGCTGGGTTCCTTCCAAAACGAACCAGTTGTGATAGCCGATCTCGTCCATGGCTTTCCGGACGGCTTTAAAGTCCATGGTGCCCTTTCCATAGAGGTCTTTGTAATCCTTGGCGTGAAACTGGCAGATCCGGGCGCCGAGGAGACGAATCTCCTTGAGAATATCGTAGCCTGCCTCCTGGGAATTGCCGACGTCATAATACACCTGGATGGCCGGGGAACCGACGGCACTCAGGATTTTGAGATGGTCCTCCGCGCTGAGCCAGGATTCGAGCGCCAGGATCACACCGGCGTTCTCCGCCTTCGGCGCAACCCGCTTGAGCCGTTCGATGACCGTCTCCGTTCCTTTGGGGTCGTTCTTCAAGTCGCCCTTGCCAAAAAACGGAACAAGCACGATCTTGACGTTCATGGCTCGGCAGATATCGATGCTCTGCTCGATCCATTTTTCCGCGCGCGGATCGCTCTTATAGGGGATATTATTTAGATCTCCGATGGCAAAAGAAGCGATTCCGATGCCGTACTTTTCGGCCGCCTCTAGGTAGGATTTTTGGAGCGCCGCCTGAGCCAGCTCGAGACCATCATTCTTGATCACAAGACTCACTTGGACACCCTCGAGCCCGAGCTTGGAAGCCAGTTCAAGCGCGGCGGGATCTCCCGTTTTTCCGATTGTCCAGTCGCAAACACCGAACCAGACACCGGATGAAAGCCCCCCTTTTTGAGCCGCCAGGCCGGCCCAAACGCAGAAGGCGATGGCCAAAGTCATCAGAAACGCGGTTTCTTTGAATACAGTCCTCATGAATTTCTCCTCATTCGTCTTCGCCGGAGGAGAACGCCACGTCGCCGCGCTCCTGGCGATGACCTCCTAGTTTTTTAAACCTTTGAGGTTCGGAACCAGCCTCTCCCGGTCTTTCATCAGCTCATCCCAAGTGACAAGGCGGTTTTCATAGGCGCTCTTTCTGCCCAGGATGGTGATCAGGTTGCTTTGGACGCTGGGGGCCACAGTCGGATTACTGAAATCGCCCTCGGTGATGCTCTTGTAGAAGGCCGCAACATTGTTGGCGGCCCCTTCTTCATAGATCTCGGCCGTTTTCCCACCGCGGAAAAAATGATCGCCCCGGATGACTACGTTGCCGCCGTACTCGGTCTCCAGGACGCCTTCCGACCCGAACATGCGGTTTCTTATTCCCTCTGGGGTGCCGTGGCCCTTGAACTGTCTCCCGCTGAATTGAAAACCGACGCCGTCGGGATATTGATAGTACACGACAAAGTGGTCCCAACAGGTACCGATCTTCGGCCTAGCCTTCAGCCCTCCGCTTCCGATCGCAGACAAAGGCGGCTTGTCCATGATCCAATTCATCACGTCGAGCGTATGGATGTCCTGTTCAGTGATCATGTCGCCCGAGAGCGCCCTGTCCAATCCCCAGGCGCGCATCCAGTTCTCGGGATTCTGAGCGTCTTTTGTGAGCAGGTCATACCATTGTTCAAAGGGACAATCCGCATGATAGACAACCTCTCCGAACACCAATTCGCCGAGCGCTCCCTCATGGACGCGCTTGAGGGCCTCGATGAAAATCGGGTTGGCCCGTGTCTGAAAGTCGATGATAAAAGCCCGTTTCTTTGCCGTGGCCTCCTTGCCGCATCCGGAAATCACAAGACATCCCGGCACATCCACGGCAGCGGGCTTGGCCAGATAGACGTGAAGTCCCGCATCCACGCCGGCCGCCGCCTGCTCCGGATGGAAATAAGGGGGGCTTTCGATGGCCACGGCGTCCAGACCGGCGGCGAGAAGACGTTTATATCCCGACAAGCCCGAGAAAAGCTTCGATGAGGGAATCGAGAATTTGGCGCCAAATGCCTCGACTCTATCTTGAAAATAATCTGCCGCGCCGACGAGTTCATAGCCTCCATGCTTCTGGAAGAGACCGGCGATCCAGCTTCCTCGGCCTCCCAACCCGATGACGCCGAGCCTGACTTTGGAGTTCGCCTGTGTCCCGCTCACGAGACCGGGCTTAAGAATGGTCAGGGTGAAGGCGGCCGCGCCAGCCTGCGCCATGAACTGCCGGCGGCTGAGCGCATGATGAGCCGTCGGCGATTTTTTATCTTTCTTTCTCATGTCTAGCTCCTTTGCTTTGGGGATACACGCCTTAGGTATTTATGTCCGGATTTCCTAAATCCTCCCTTTGTCTCCTTTTCTAAAGCGAGGGGCAGGAGGGGGAGCCACCCGCCATTCTTTAAGCTTGACGGGCTCCCACTTTTTGGACACGGCCGATTTGTAGCAGGCATCGATGATGGCGTTGACGATATAGCCGTCCATAAAAGTTTCCATGGGCCGGCGGCCTTCATCCAGGGCATCGAACATATCGCTAAACATGTGGACATATCCCAGCTCATGAACCTCATCGCCCACCGGAAACAGCCAGCCCTTGTCGCCTTCGGCTTTCTCGGCGACGTACCCGCCCTGGCCGACCGCCGTGAACATTTCATAGCCGGTCCTCAAGAAATGGTCGAGCCAGATCGTGCCCTCGGTCCCGGCCACTTCGTCGCGCAAGTCCATGCCGCCCCGGAATGTCCAGCTGACCTCAAACTGGCCGATGGCCTGGTTCTCGAACCGGATCAGCCCGATTCCCGAATCCTCGGCCTGAATGGGATGGACCAGAGTGTCGGCCGCGCACATCACTTCTACGGGCTTCACGTCCTTGCCGATAAAATTGCGGATGATCTCGATGCAGTGACAGCCCATGTCGACAATGGCGCCTCCTCCGGCGATCTCTTTGTCCCAGAACCAGGCGCTGTGCGGACCGGGGTGCGTCTCGCGCGACCGGACCCAGAGAATTTTGCCGAGAGCGCCGTTTTTGACGGAAGCAAGGGACTTCAGGGTCTTAGGCGTATAGACGAGGTCTTCCAAGTATCCGGCGAAAACGCCGGATTTTTCGACAGCTTTCAGAATTTCGAAGGCTTCAGCGGCATTCCGAGCCAGCGGCTTTGTGCAGAGGACGGCTTTCCCCGCTTCGGCGGCCAGCAAGCAGGCTTTCTTGTGGAGGTTATTGGGAAGCCCGACGATGACAAGGTCGGTCTCCGGGTCTTGAACAGCCTTGGCCAGGTCGCTGGTCCAATGGGGAATCTCCCACTTTTGGGCGAACGCTTTGGCTTCGTCGTCGGTGAGCGCACAGACGGTATGAACCCTGTCCCGGCTTCTCTGGCCGTGGATGGTCATGGTATAAAATGTGCCGATCAGGCCAGCCCCGAGCAGGGTGATATTGTGGGATTTCTTCATTGATGATCCCCTTTTTGAACGGTTATCCATGAAAAAGTCTTGGTGAGGCTTAATCGCCGGAAAAAATATATAAGATTTTTAGGGTTTTTTCCAGCCTTAAAAAAAATAAGGCCGATTCGGCAGGCGGGCGAATGAATCTAAATCCGTTTCTCGACGGGCAGGCAGAAATCAAAGAACGTGCTTCCTATCGGGAGATTCTCGGAGCGTATCGTTTCTTCGAGCTCCGGCTAATCGCCTTTAATAGAAAATCCCGTTGGCATTCAGGTTCAGCCTGACAAAATCGACCGTGGCAAAAATTTCATTGAAGCAATCGGGGCCAAAGAGCGGGTCTGTGGAAACCCACATCGCCAACCCAAGTACCGTGGCGACCACCGCCGGCGGAACTTCGATTCCGTAAGCCTGCTGGCCAAGAGCGGAAAAAATGGCCGCTATGGCATTGAGGTCGTTCGGCGATTTCTGTTTCAAGGCATTGCCCAACTGAAGCACGGCATACCGAAATCCGCTCTCGTTCTGGGCGATGAGATACTTGGCAAAATCCTCGGAGCCGACC
>JAPKZH010000310.1 GCA_026393905.1 Candidatus Aminicenantota bacterium | reverse complement strand
TCGGCTGTGACCGATGCATGACCTCCTTGGTCATCAGGCCCTTGATGCTCTTGCTGTGGTCCAGGCTGAGGTAGTCGATGTCGAAGCCGAGCTCTTTCAGCTTGTTGCGGCGGTTTTCGCGGCTCCCGAATTCGTAGGTGGTGGTCATAAAGTGGACGGCGTAATCCATGGCGAACTTTTTGAGCCGGTTGACGATGCTCGGGTAGTTCTCGGCCGTCCCGGCCAGGTTCCCTTCGGACGGGATCTGCTCCCGGTTGGAGCCGTCGGCATAGCCGACGAGGTCGTGCTCCAAGGCGTAGAGCAGGCCGCCGGTATTCATGCCGAGGCGGCAGCCTACGCACCAGCGCGTCTCCAGATTGTAGAGCTTACGGTCCTTGCGGATCTTTTTTACGGAGATGCGCTTGACGAGTTTCTTGATGTCGACGACCTCGTGGCGGATCCGGTCCTCGCCGAACGTTTTCTGGAGCCGTTCGACGTTGGGCAGGTTGTTCTTGACGCCGAATTCGAGGTAGCCCTTATCGAAGGTGATGAGATGGACCTTGTCGAATTTCTCCTGGAGGACGACGGCGGCCAGAAGCGAGTCGATCCCCCCCGAAAACATCACCGCGACTTCGTTTTTCACGTCACTCATTGTCGGCTCCTTGGATCTGTAACGTCCTTCATTATTCACACCCGGAAAATATTTTCAACGGAAAAAGCCCGGGACGGAGGGTTTTGGCTTTTTGGGACGAACTCAACATGAGGCGATGCGGCGGCTGCGGCTCCTGGAGAGGGTGCGGAGAAATGGCGAAAGGGCAGCGGCGAGTGTTAATTGCTCTTGAGGACCGGGGCGGCAAAATCTTTTTTGGTGATCTTGGCCTTGATCCTCCGGATGCAGCAGCCTCCCTGGTAAAACCAGAGGACGATGAGGCCGCCCAGGACGAGCGCCAGGAACCCGAACACGCTGAGCAGGACGATCAAAAATGTTTTCATAGGACCGCTCTCTCCTTTCTTACTAAGCCAATAGAAACGATAGGAATGATAGCTTCAATAAATTAGCATATTCCTCCCCCCTTGTCAACCGAGGATTTCGGCTTGCGGAATCGGCTCCTCGGTTTGCAGCGGGGCGGGGGACAAACCGAGGCCGGCGATATTTTTATAGCCAAAAGCCGCATCTTTTTGTAGGATAAGAGCGTTCTACGTATGGAAAGGTTTGGCCATGGCAGGAACTCCCTTTCAGAAGACGAGCCGGCGGGCAGGCCGATGGGTCTGGTGCGCGGCGCTGGCGTTTCCTCTCTTAACCGGGCAGGCGCCGCAGCCGGATATGGGAAGTCTTCTGGACAAGCTCTCCCAGAAAATCAAAGATTCTTTTGATTATAAGAACTGGCGAGCGTCGATCGTTTCCACGACTACGAAAACAGACAAGAGCTGGACCCCCGAAGAAGTGACAGTGGTCACCAAGAACGTAAGGTCGGCCAATGACGGCGAGCCGCAGGAAGAGATCCTGAAGGCCCTGGAAACGAAAAAAGGAAGGAAGACTGATATCACCCAGAAATACGCCGAAGATAGACGGAAAGAAAGAGAAAAGGCTAGAAAGAGACGGACGGGAGAGCAGGACCAAACGGGGACAGACGATGAACACGGAGGAGGGTCGATGTCGTTGGATGAGTTCCTTCCTTTCTCTGAAAAGAAAAGGGGGGATTTCGAATTCCGCCTGAAGGACGATACGGCGCTGGAGGGAAAATCGGTCTCGGCCCTCGATGTGCGGGCCAAGGTGAAAAATCCGAGGAATTGGGAAGGGACATTCTATTTTGATCCGGCGACGTACGACCTCTTAAGGATCGAACTCCGCCCCTCCAAGAACCCCAAGCTGGTCAAAGAGCTGGAGATGCAGATCGATTTCGAAGTCCTCAACAACCGCTATCTGGTTTTGAAACGGACGCGGTTCAAGATCAACGCCGGCATCTTCATCAAGCACGTCCGCCAGATCGTCGAGGACGTATATTCCCATTTCGAGGTCCTCGATGGGAAGCAAATATGTGATTTTAAAGAGGTGCCAGAATCGCCCCCGAGTCCCCATCGCGGAGGGGGGGCCCGTCGGCTTTTCGACGGGGGGAACCGACGGGACTGGTTCCCCAGGGGGCCGGGGGCGATTCTGGCACCGATGGAAAATCACACAAACGGAGATGCGTTCTCCTCGATGATATAAATTGACTTCGCTTCGGAGGGCGAATAAACGATTCTATTTTTTGCACGGATCGAGCGGAATGAGCAAAGAGAAAGTCGGGAGCTTCTACGACGTCGTCTGGACGGAATACGTCCCCGAGCTTGAGGCTTCCGAGAAACACTGGCGGCTTTTTTATTCGCCCGACGAGGTCAGGGAGAAATTCGTGCTCGATGCCGGCTGCGGCACGGGCATCTTCAGCATCATCTTCGCCCGGAACGGCGCCGGCCGAGTCATCGGCATCGACATCAGCCCCGGCAGCCTCGAGACGGCGAAAAGCTTGAAAGCCAGGTTCGCCGTAGACAACGCCGAATTCCGGCTGCAGGACATGCTCCGGCTTCCCTTTGCCGACGGATCCTTCGACATCGTCTGGGCCTGGGGAACCGTTCATCACACGACCGACCCTTTCCGGGCCATCTCCGAGCTCATCCGGGTCCTTCGACCCGGCGGGTCCCTGTTTTTAGCCGTTTACAAGAGGACGAAGGTCACGTTCATCCACGAGGCCATCCGCAAGACGCTCATCAAGACGCCCAGAAGGACCTGGACCGCGCTCTCGAAAATCATGGCCTTCTTCCTGTCGCCGGTCGTCTTTTTCTTCAAGAAACGGGAGAAGTCGCGCAAGGGAGAGAAGCTCGAGGAGCTGATCCTGGATTGGTACTTCGTGCCCATCCGCCATTACTACACGCCCCAAGAAATCCGGGATTTCCTCAGGAAGAAAGGCCTGGAAGTCGAGAAATTCCTGCCGGCCTCGGGACGATTCGACAGCTCTTCGAATTTTATTTTTAAGGCCCGCAAGGGGCCTTCGACGACGGGAAGAAGCTGAAGCCTAGGCCTTGTCCGTTTTCGCCAGCTCCCGCCGGTCACGGATGCGCAGCGCCCTCAGCCCCACCGCATAGGAATATTCTGGAAGGGACGCCGCTACAACCGCCCCGGCCCCGATGACGCTCCCCTTGCCGATGGCGACCCCGTCAAGGACGATCACGCCGGCGCCGAGCCAGACGTCCTCGCCGATCTTGATTCCGCCCTTGGTCAGAGACGGCTGAAACATGATCGGCGCGGATGTGTTGGAGATATTGTGATTCCCGCCCGCCACGAGATAGCATTCCCCGGCCAGGAAGCAGTATTTGCCCAGCCGGATCTCCGTTTCGGAGAGCAG
Source organism: Candidatus Aminicenantota bacterium (assembly GCA_026393905.1). Lineage (GTDB taxonomy): Bacteria > Acidobacteriota > Aminicenantia > Aminicenantales > UBA4085 > JAPKZH01. The sequence goes on along the minus strand of JAPKZH010000310.1, from coordinate 11,871 downwards.
GCTGCAATTGGCCGCGATGTTGCAATAGTCATCGAGGTGGATCGAGCCTTCCTTACAGCTGAGGATGGTGTTCCGGCCGATGTAGGCGTTTTCGCCGATCCGGATGCCCTCATTGGCGCTGCCCTTGGCGTCCAGGACGGCGTTGTCGTCGATGAAGCTGTTGCCGCCGACGGTAATCTTGTGCGGATGGCGGAGGGTGATATTCCGGCCGAAGACGACTCCCTTGCCGACCTTTCGGAGGAGGCGGGGATAGAACATTCTCCGCAGCCAAAAGCCAAGCGCCCCGGGAACGGGCGTGATGAAGAGATTGATGAATTCATACTTGAGCAGCCCCCAAAAGCTTTTCCGGCCGAGAAAAAGACGGGAATACTTGGAGCGAAGCGACCGTTCCTGATCGATCAGCTCTTTTTGGGTGCTGCCCGGGAATTCCTTCGGCATTGTTAGGCGAATTTTAGCATAAACCTTTCATTAATGTCTATGAAATGAGGCGAAATGTAAGCCCATTCAAAAATGAGGTGATATCGAAGGGGTGTGGGAATCGCCCCCTAGCCCCCTGGGGAACCAGTCCCGTCGGACACTCTTGGAAGGAAACCCTTTCCTAGGGTTTCCTTCCAACGCTCGCTGCCTTCCTTCCAAGGAGCATTAGCCAATGAATTCATGGGAGGATGCTCCTTGGAGGGGTGGCAGGGCCGGCGGGTATTCCCGCCGCGCGTTGGAGGGGGACCCTGTAAAAGGGTCCTCCTCCAAGAGTGTCCGGGTCCCCTCTCCGCTATGGGGGCATCGGGGGCGATTCCCACACCCCTTCGATATCACATATTTAGAGATCCTTCCCGGTGAACTTCTGGAAACGGTTGTACCGACCATCAACGAAGGAACGGAGTTAACAGCTTTTGCGAGAGCAAATCCGTTCCCAAGCTTTACAGCCAGCTGGCCTCCTTGTACCAGGCTACCGTCTGGAACATACCTTTGTGGAAATTTATCTTCGGCGAATACCCCAATTCCCGCACGGCTTTCTGGCTCGAGAGCGGCTTGGGGTGGATAAAGAAGCTCAATCGAGAGGGATTGAGGGGGGCCTCTTTCTTGAAGAGGGAAAACGTCTTTCCCAGAAGCCAGGCCGCGCACCTTGCCGGCAAAAGCGGAATGGTGAAGCGGGGAATTTTTTTGCCTGCCGCCGAAGCGATCGTTTCCACGATGATCCTGACCGTCAGCACCTCGGGGCCGGCCAGGTGATAGACCTCCCCCTTCCTTCCCCTTTCTGCGCAGAGCATCGTGCCCTGGATCAAGTCCAGGACGAAGACCGGCGTTTGAAGCGTTTTTCCTTTGGAAACCAGGACATGTCTTCCCCGGGCGATCGCCCGGATCAGTTTGAGGGTGCGCCTATCTTCCGGGCCGTACACCCAGCCCGGCCTGATGATGACGATGTCCATGCCCCGCCGGGCGAAATCCAGCGCAATCTGTTCGCCGGCCAGCTTACTTTTATCGTAGATATCCCGGGGATCAGGCGGATAATCTTCACCGGCGATCTCGCCCTTCAGGACATGGCCGAGGGCGCCGGCCGAGCTGAAATGGATGACTTTTCGAACCCCGGTCTTGCGCGCCGCTTCCAACACGGCCCGGGTGCCATCGGCATTGACGGCGTAGAATTCCCGCCGGCCGATCTGCGAGGCGCCCAGCGCCGAGGCCAGGTGAAAAAGGACGTCCGTCCCTGATAAAGCCTCCTTGAGAAGGGTCAGATTCCTGATATGGCCTTCGATCGTTTCCAGCCCGTCCAGGCCGATGATTTTTTGGTTATGGATGAGGGCCCGGACCTGCCAGCCGCTTTGGAGAAGATGCCGGGCCAGGTGTTTCCCGATGAATCCCGACGCTCCGGTGATGAATGCGCGCATTAAGAAGTCCTATCTCCTTTTAAAATTTTCGACAGCCATTTTTAAAGTCAGGCTGATTTTCTCAAGATACGTGAGATAGACATATTCATTCTGGGCCATCTCTTTGGCGGCCCGGGCCCGGGCCGCGGCTTCCTCCGAATGAAGAGCGAAGGCAAGTCCTTCTGCCAGACTCCCGGGCTCGGGAGCGACCAGGACGGCGATTTTTTCATCGAGCACCTGGGTGTGGGTCCACAGGTTGGTGGCGACGAGCGGTTTGCCCGATTTGAGAAAAGAATAAATTTTCAAGGGCGTATTCGTGCCCGAAAGACGCGGCGAGACCAGGACATCGGCCAGAGAAATATAAAGAGAGACCTGGGACGGCGGGACTTTTTCGATGAAAACCAGCTTGCGGCCGGCTCCCAGGGCGGCAGCCTGGCGCCGCGCGATTTCGTGTTCACGCTTGGACCCTCCGACGATTAAAAGGACGGCCGATTCGGTCATCCTGGCGATGGCTTCGACAAGAAGGGGAATGCCCTGATAGGGCTCGAAGTTGCCCGCATAGAGGATAATTTTTTCTCCATGCGGCGCAATGTCCTTCTTTTTCCGCCAGACGACGTCCAGGGGGAAGAGCGAAGGCTCAAAGTCGGCGAAGTCGATGAAGTTTTCCAGGAACACGGCCTTCGCCCCAAAGCCTTTTTTCTGAACATATTGGAGCAAATCCTTGCAGATAACAATGACGGCATGCGAGTTTTGGAGGACGAACCGTTCCATCCCGAGGAAAACGTTCCGCAGCAGCGGCGAATGCGAGAACTCGAAATTTTCCAGTTGTTGGGGGAGGCTGGAATGCATATCGTAGATGTGCGGCGTGCCGAAGAGATTCCCGAGGGCCGCGCCTATGAAAGCGCCCTCCTCATGAGAGAAAATGAGGTCATACCGGGTTGCGGCTAGAGCCCAAAAGGCCCGGACGAGCAAGAGAAAATCCAGGGGAACCTTGGCCAGCGAGGGGCCGATCTTGATCGAGCGGATCCCGATCAGGTTGGGAACCCTGAGAATCCTGAAATTGTTGAATTCCTTGTCTTCGCCGAGCGGATAGGTGACGAGGTCGGTCCGATGGCCCAGGTCGGAAAGGGCCTTGAGCCTGAAATAAACGCTGATCGGCGTCCCCCGGGGTTGGAAAAACGGCTCGGGGGCGAGCATGAGTATCTTCATAGGCAGAAAAGCTAGGGCTCGTCTTCCCGTTCGGAATCGACCACTTCGCGGATGACATAGATGTGCTTCTCGGCCGTCTCGTGATAAGACCGGACCATGATCTCGCCGAGCAGTCCCATGGTGATGAACTGAAAGCCGATGACGATAAGGAGAATCGCCAGGAGCAGGAGGGGACGGTTGGAGATTCCCACCCTGAGAATGAGCCGCTGGTAGGACAAGATCAGGGCCAGGATGCCTCCGATGCCGCCCGTGATAAGCCCGAACAGCCCGAACGCCTGAAGGGGCCGGGTGGAGTAGGTCAGAAGGAATTTTACGGTCAGCAGGTCCAGAAAGACCCGGATCGACTTGGAAATATTATATTTGGATTTCCCGTGGATGCGGGGGCGGTGGTTGACCCTGACTTCGGCGATGGTGACCCCCATGGTGCTGGCGATGGCCGGGATGAAGCGGTGCATCTCGCCGTAGAGTTTGATGTTCTTGACGATGTCTTTGCGGAACGCCTTCAGCGTGCAGCCGTAGTCGTGGAGCTTGACTTTGGTGATCCTGGAGATGAACCAATTGGCGGCTACAGAGGGCAGCCGGCGGGATATGAGCTTGTCTTTCCGTTTGAGCCGCCAGCCGCTGACGATATCGTACCCCTCCTCGATTTTCCCGATGAGCAGCGGGAAGTCCCCGGGGTCGTTCTGCAGGTCGGCGTCCAAGGTGATGATGATCTCGCCGCGGGCATAATCAAAGCCTGCCGAAAGAGCGGCGGTCTGTCCGAAATTCCTGCGCAGCCGGATGATCTTCAGCCGCGGGTCCCCGGCCTCAAGCTCTTTCAGGACCTGGAACGAGTTGTCCGCGCTCCCGTCGTCGACAAAGACCATCTCGAAAGGAATATCCAGGTTTCCACAGGAAGCGGTGATTTGCTTGTAGAGCTCGGGCAGGTTTTCGGCTTCATTGTAAAGCGGGATCACGACCGATAGCTTGATGCCCTGAGCCTTGTTCATTTTCGCCAATATATCATAAAGAGGGACCTCCGGCAATAATCGGAGGACCGTAAAAAAAATTGATTTTGGGGTTGCATTTTCATTATCCTTTTGCTAGCATAAAGCAGCTTCTATGGGTCTTAAGAGGCGCGATTTTATTAAATGGGGAGGGGTTAGCCTTCTAGGTGTAGGTCTCCAGACGCCGCAACTATTCTCGCACGACCGGCCCGGCCAGTCGGTTCCGTCATCCCTTTATGATCAGCTCCTGAACGAGGAATTCCCTTTTCCCTACGATGACCAGGTTTTTCTCGCCGCCGAGCGAATCTATAACGTCCGAAGGAGCGCCGAGAACCCGTCAACCTTCAAGACCGACCTGAACCTGCTCCTCAAGCAGGGGAAACGGCTCGATGTCAAGGTCTATACGAGCGACCGCAAAGAAAATTTATCCCAGGCTGGCGACGTCCAGTCTTTTACGGGAGTGGAAGGGTCGCTCGATGTTTTGCTCACGGGGAGCGACAGCCCGAGGCTCTATTATCAGGTGCAGTACCGGGAGGGGCAGGGAGGATGGAAAGCTCTATCTCCCAAGAGCTTCCGGTTGCCCAACGCCGATCTTCAAAAAGGCGGGCAGGTCCGGGCCCTTTTTATCGCCGATGACCACAATTTTGACGATGGTGATTGCGCTGTTCCCGAAGCCTACAAAACGACGAAGATCACCGGCGATTATGTCAACGATATCCTGAAAGCCCTGAGGACAAATCCGCACGCGGACCCCGGCTTCCCTCTGAACAAACTCATGAGCGGCTTCTACTTGGCCAAAGCCATCCGGCATATCCTGAACTATGAAGACCCCGACTTCGTCGTCCTTCTCGGGGATACGACCGGCATCGGCTCCAGCTACCGTTGGAAGGCCTGGGGCTTGCCGGATGGAAACCTTACCGAGGCGGATCGCGATTATATTGCCAGGACCTTGTGGCTTCGGATGAGAAAGGTCTATTCCGGCCTGACCCCGAACATGCCCGTCTACATCGCCATGGGCAATCACGATGGAGAGGAAGGTTGGAATTCGCTCCGGTCGAGGTCCAAAGAATGGCGGAACGAATATTTCCCCCTGCCCGTCCAGACGACCTATCCTGAAGGCGGGCATCCGGATGGAAACTTCTATGCCTTCTCTTGGGGAAGCGATCAGAACAACGAAGGCGGCGTCCAGTTTATCGTTCTGGATGTCACGGCCTTCTGCGGAGAGGTCGAGCCCAAAACGATTTTTGACTGGACTCTCGGGCAGGAGCAGTTGAGCTGGCTCGAAGGAGTCATGAGCAAAAGCGACAAGGACTGGAATTTTGCCTGCTTCCATCATGTCCTCGGAGGATGGCCGGCGGGGCCCGGCGAAACCGATAGTCAGATAGCCTATGGACGCGGACCGCTCTTCACGGCCGCCGATTATCAAAAATACGGCGACCCGAACCGGATCGAGCAGGTCAAAATCACCGAATGGGCGAACAAATACGGCCTGAGAGGCTTCGTCTACGGGCATGACCATATCTTCAAGGTGAAAAAAATCGGCCCCGGCGTGGGCCAAAAAGACCTGTTCGGCGTCTGCTGCGGCTCGACCAAGAATATCGGGGAAAAAGGCTGGTGGCAGGGAAATTTTTGGACCCAGTACTACGGCAACGGATTGAAAAGCAACCCCGATTTCTGGGGGCCCTCGGGAATCACCAGGCTGACCCTGAAGAATGAAGAGGCCAGGATCGATTATGTTTTAACGGGGTATACCACCCAGTCCAACCTGCCTTGGACGGCCAATGACGGCGCTACCCTTTCCAGCACCATATTCGCCAACCCGCTTCCATCCATCCAGGTGGACAAATCTTCCTTTGTCGTCCAGGTCCAGGAGGGGCGGTCTTCTCCGGCCCCCCAGATTCTCAAGATCAGGAACGGCGGCGGGCGGCTTCTCAATTACCAGGTCAGGCCGAAACAGGATTGGATCAAGGTTTCCCCCGACCGCGGGCGCTCGTGGAGCGCCTGGAAGGATGTGGCGGTCAGCTTCTCCACCAGGCATCTGAGAACCGGCAATTATGAGGGGTCGATCATCATCGAAAGCGCCGAGGCGACAAATAATCTCCTGGAGGTTCGCCTCCAATTGGAGGTCAGAGACCCCCAGATCTATCCCCCCTTGGATTTCACGGGAGTGAGAAAAGAATGGGGATTATTGGCCGGCAGAAATTCTTCCATCCTCCTGACCTGGAGGGTGAACCGCCTGAACCTAAACATCCAGAAATACAGGATCTATTGGTATGATGAGCTGGGCAGACGGCAGGTCCTGACGGAAGTGAAGGCCTCCGTCTCCAATTGCACGTTCAAAAACGCCAAAAAAGACGTTGCCTACCGCTTTGCCATCGCGGCTGTCGATGTCAAGAACCGGGAAGGGGAAGCCGCGTACACGACGGTGGGCAAAAGCTTACTCGGTGGGGTCTAATGGCTGAAAAGAAAATTTTGATCGTCGACTATGACAGCAAAAGCGTGGAATCCCTGACCAAGCTTCTCCAGCCTCATAAGTTCCAGATCATCAAGGCTTCCGACGGCCTGGCCGCCTATGAAAGGTTCAAGCTGGAGAAGCCCGACCTCGTCATTCTCGAGGCGATCCTGCCCAAGCTCCACGGCTTTGACCTGACCAAGCGCATATCCCAGGAATCCAGAGGAACCGTCCCGGTCATCATTGTCACCGGCCTTTACCGGGGATCCCAATACAAGCACGAAGCCCTGACGACTTTCGGAGCGTCCGATTATTTTGAAAAGCCCATCGACAACGAAAGGCTGCTCAGCTCCATCCTAAGCTTCCTGAAGGAGAAGCTCGACATCCCGCTGGACCTGCCCGAGCCCCAGGCGGTCATCGAGTTCCTTGCCAAGAAGCTTAAGGCGCCCAAGGCCCATAAAAAAGGCCACTCCTCGAAGAATTGACTTTTTCGTCGGAAAGCTGCTAGACTCGTCAGATCCATGAACGATAACCTATGGACACGGTGCAATAGCTGCCAGAGGATCCTTTATAAGGCGGATATCCTCGAGAACCTGTCGGTCTGCCCCGCCTGCAGCTTTCATTTCCGGATCTCGGCTTCGGAACGCCTGGCGATGCTTTTCGACGACGGCCAGTTTGAAGTGTTTGACCATGCCATCCTGCCCGTGGATTTCCTGAAATTCGTGGACACCCAGAAATATTCCCAGCGGCTCGGGGACAACCAGAAGAAGACATCGCTTCCGGAGGCGACGGTGAACGCGGTCGGGACGATGGGCGGCATCAAAGTCGTCATTTCGGCCATGGATTTCGCTTTTATGGGCGGGAGCATGGGCTCTGTCGTCGGCGAAAAGATCACGAGGGCCGCGGAACGGGCGGTCCGGGAGAAGACGCCCCTGATCATCGTCTCATGTTCGGGTGGCGCCAGGATGCAGGAGGGCGCCCTGTCCCTGATGCAGCTCATAAAGACGAGCGCGGCCCTGGCCCGCCTTGAAGAAGCCAAGCTTCCGTTCATCTCTGTCATCACCGACCCGACCACCGGCGGGACGACGGCCAGCTATGCCATGCTCGGCGACATTAACATCGCCGAACCTAACGCCTTGATCGGGTTTGCCGGGCCCCGGGTGATAGAGCAGACAATCAAGGAGAAACTGCCCAAGGGGTTCCAACGCTCGGAATTCCTGCTCAAACACGGCATGCTGGACGACGTCATGCAGCGGAAAAACCTGCGCGCGTACATCATCAGGGCCCTGCGGCTGTTCCTCAACCGGCCTCAATGACTCCCTGCCAGTGCCGGGTTTATCTTGAGAAACTCCAGAGGTTCGGGATCAAGCTCGGCCTCGATAATATCCGGGCAGTCCTGGCTTCTTTCGGCAATCCTCATCAAAAGCTCCCTTCCGTCCTTGTCGCCGGGACAAACGGCAAAGGGTCGGTCTGTGCCATAATGGCCCAGATCCTGGCTGCCCACGGTCTCAAGGCGGGGCTTTACACCTCCCCCCATCTGGTCAGGGTCGAAGAGCGGATCAGGATTGGAGAGAAGCTAATATCTCAGAAAGACTTCTGCCGCCTGCTGAGCCTGATCCGGAGGAAAATCGAGAGGCTGCTCGGGAAGGGCAGCCTGGAGTGCCACCCCACCTATTTTGAAGTCCTGACCATCCTCGCTCTGCTCTATTTTTCAGAAAGAAAGACGGACCTGGCCGTGCTCGAAGTCGGGATGGGCGGGAGGTTCGACGCCACGAACGTCGTGAGCCCCCTGGTTTCCGTGATCACCAGCGTTTCCAAGGACCATCAGGAATATTTGGGGACGACGATCGGCCAGATCGCCTTCGAGAAAGCGGGGATCATCAAGCCCGGAGTCCCCGTTGTCTGCGGAATCGATGGGGGCGAAGCCCATCGAGTCGTCCGGAAGCGGGCCCGGGAGCTTGGCGCGCCTTTTCTCGGCGTCTTCGATGAGCCGGGCTGCTTCGAGGCCAAAAAACTGAAAGACCGCTATCGCTTCAGCTATCGGATCGGCGGGAAGACATACCGGTTTTCACCGCGCCTTCGCGGAGCCCATCAGGGGAAGAACGCGGCTGTGGCAATTGCCGCAGCCTCCGTCCTTTCAAATTGCTGGAGGACGCTCGACAAGAAGAAAATCGTTCGTGGGATCGAAAGCGCCGACTGGGAGGGGCGCCTGGAAGTCGTCTGCCGGAAGCCGGATGTCATCCTTGACGGCGCCCACAACGAGGGCGGCGCCAGAACCTTGAAAGCCTACATCGAGGATTTTGTTACGCCGCCGGTCGTTCTTGTCTTTGGGATGATGAAGGATAAAAACATCAAGAGGGTAACGGACATTCTCTTCCCGGCCGCAAGGCGGGTGATCCTGACCTCAATTCCCTATTCCCGGGCCGCCTCACCGGCGGAGATCTGGCTAAAAGCGCGAAAATTCAGGCGCAAGATCGTTTTAGAGCATTCTCTGAAAAAAACGCTCGACATGGCACGCGCCGAAGCCGGGCTTCAGGGCACGGTTATCATTTCCGGCTCTCTCTTTCTCGTCGGCGAATCCAAAAAAGCTCTTTCGGAGGCCAGATAAGCCGCGGCGTGTCTTGCATTTTTAGGGGAAAGGTGCTAAATTTCGAGATTAAATTTTAGCCGGGAAGGGCGCCCTGATGTTCCTTAAAATTGACCTGACGTTCTTGGTCACATTTTTCATCATCTGGATCCTGGTCTTTGTCCTTTCCAGGATATTCTTCAGGCCCATGACCAAAATCATGCAGGACCGAGACGCGCAAATCCAGGGAGATAAGGCCTCTTCACAGAATGATTTGGATGCCCGCGAGCGGAGCCTCGAGAAGATCGACAGGACTCTTAAATCGACCAGGCAGGCGGCAGAGAAAAGGCGCGAGGAGATCGAGGGAGAAGCGCTCAAAGAAAAAAACCGTTTGATCGCCGAGGTAAGCGCCGCCTCCAGGCGACAGATTGAACAGGCCAAGGCCAAATTGAATGAAGACCTCGTCCGGTTGAAGACAGAGCTCAGCGGCGAGGCAGAATCCCTCGCCGAAAGAATCGAAAAGAGGTTGCTCAACTGATGCCGACGAGAAATCAAGCCCTGACCGTCCTTCTGTTGGTGCCCCTTTTCCTGTTCATGGTTTCGGAGGAGGGCGGAAAAGCCTCGGGAAAAAGCGATTTCCTGGGCAAGGTCATCAATTTCGTCGTCCTCTTCGGCGGCCTGGCCTATCTCTTGTATAAGCCGCTTAACAACTTCCTCAGGAAGAGGTCGGAAGATATCCGAAGGGCTCTTGATGAGGCGCGCCAGGCAAGACTCGACGCGGAGAGAAAACTCCAGGAAGTCCAAAAGAAGCTCGCCGTTCTCGAGGACGAAGTCGGCCGGATCATCAAGGCCGCCGAAGGCGACGGTTTCCAGGCAAAAGAAAATATCAGGGTCTTGGCCGATAAAGAAGCAGAACGGATCAAGTCATTTGCCCGGCAGGAGATCGAAATGCAGCTCCGGGCCGGGAGGCAGGAGCTCAAAGAATACACGGCCGAGCTGGCCGCTGCCCTGGCGGAGGCCCGGCTCAAGGAAAAAATCACGGCCCAGGGCCATTCCAGGCTCATCGACAAATCCATCGAAAAGCTGGCGGAACTGTATGAAAAGCAAAGTCCTGATTAGACGATACACCGAAGGTCTGGCCGGGGCCCTGAAAAATGAAGCCGAGTATAAGGCTGTCTGCGGCGATCTGGCCGATTTTTGCCGGCTTCTTCAGGACCACAGACAGCTTCGGGAAGTCCTTTTTCGCCCGTTTCTGAAGACCGCCAAGAAAACGCAAATTGTCCAGGACCTCCTGGAAAAGAAATCGTACCAGGCAAAAACGGCCAGGTTCTTGCTGCTTCTTCTCCAGCACAGGCGTCTGGATGCCCTGTCCCAGATCGCCGAGGACCTTCCGGTGCGGTGGAGGGAAAAACAAGGGATCCTGACGTTCGAGGTCCGATCGGTCGTCCCGCTCAAAGACAGCCAAAAGCGGAAGCTCGAGAAGCAGCTTGAGCAGCTGGAAAAAAGCGCGGTCCATCTGACCTACAGGATCGACCCCGCTGTCGTGGGCGGGCTTTACGTCAAGAAAGGGAACATGGCCTATGATGTCTCCCTCAAGGGACAGCTGACGAGGCTTAAAGAAAAAACGAGAGAGAGGTAGCAGACCATGGAGATCAAGGCGGACGAAATCAGCAAGATCATCCAGAAGCAAATCGAAGGTCTCGAGACCGAAGTCGATATCCGGGAGATCGGGACGGTCATCTCGGTCGGCGACGGCATCGCCCGGATCCATGGGTTGGACCGGGTGATGTATAACGAGCTGCTCGAATTCCCGCACGGCGTGTCCGGCCTGGCCCTCAACCTCGAAGAGGACAGTGTCGGCGCGGTCCTCCTGGAGGAGAGCCATCGCATCAAAGAGGGCGATTTGGTCAAGCGCACGCACCGCATCATGTCGGTCCCTTCCGGACCGGCCCTGATCGGGCGCGTTGTCAACCCTCTCGGCAACCCCCTGGACGGAAAAGGCCCGATCCAAACCGATGTTTATCAGGCCATCGAGCGCCTCGCGCCAGGAGTCGTGGACCGTCTTCCAGTCCGGGAACCTTTGCAAACAGGGATCAAGGCCATCGATGCCATGATCCCGATCGGACGAGGCCAGCGAGAGCTGATCATCGGCGATCGCCAGACCGGGAAATCGGCCATCATCCTCGACACGATCATCAACCAGAAGGGGAAGGACGTCGTCTGCATCTACGTGGCCATCGGCCAAAAGAATTCGACCGTGGCCTATTTCATCAAGACGCTTGAAGACTTCGGAGCCATGGACTATTCGATCATCGTGGCCGCGTCGGCCAGCGATCCTTCGCCTCTGCAGTACCTGGCGCCTTACAGCGGCTGCGCCATGGGCGAGTATTTCCGGGACAACGGCCGGCACGCTCTGGTGATCTATGATGACCTGTCCAAGCATGCCGCAGCCTACCGCGAGATCTCGCTGCTCCTCCGGCGTCCGCCCGGCCGCGAGGCCTATCCCGGCGATGTTTTCTACCTTCACTCCCGGCTCTTGGAGCGGGCGGCCAAGCTCAATAACGAGAACGGCGGCGGGTCCCTGACAGCCTTGCCCCTCATCGAAACCCAGGCCGGCGATGTTTCCGGATACATTCCGACCAATGTCATCTCGATCACGGACGGCCAGATCTACCTCGAGCACGAGCTTTTCAATTCCGGCGTCAGGCCGGCCATCAACGTCGGCATCTCGGTCTCGCGCGTCGGCGGCAATGCCCAAATCAAGGCCATGAAACAGATCGCCGGCAAACTGCG
>JAPKZH010000119.1 GCA_026393905.1 Candidatus Aminicenantota bacterium | reverse complement strand
AATCTCGATCATGCCGCCGCCTGTGGACAGGGCCGTCACCTGATGGGTCCGCCGGTTGTTCTTGAGGGTGATCCGATAGGTATTGGGGTGCTTGGCTCCATAAGAAACATGGTTGACCCGGATCTTGATCCCGGCTTTCTTAATCTCCTCCTTGTAATTCAGTAGCCTCTCGTCCCAGGTATCGTAACCCAGAAATCCACTGGACAATCCCATGTCCGTCCCCTGGCTTTCATGGGTCGTCACCAGCGAACCGTTCGGGTCATACTCGATGAGCACTTCATGGATAGCATCGTCCATCAGGTTTCTCAGCATGCGACCGATGCGCAATGAACCTGCGCAATGGGAACTCGACGGACCGCGCATGACCGGTCCGATGACATCATTAAAAATGCTTGGATACTGTTTTTTCATGTTTGGAGTATGCCGTACACCCAATCAACAACCGATAGGGGACAGGGGGCGTTGCGATCACCGGAATCACAGATCCACCTCAACGCCGCATCCTTTTTCCCTCGCTTTTTTGTAGATCGATTGAGCGGCGACGAGATCAAAGAGCGCCATGCCCACCGATTTGAAAAAGGTGACGTTGTATTCATTGGCTACATCAACGACCTTTCCGGTGACGACTCTGTCAAATGGAATGATCTGTTTTTCCGAAATCCAGCCGTTTTCAAGAGGCGTGATGACATCGCCCGTTTCCCGGAGGGCATGGTCCGTGTCGATCAGCACATATTTGAGGTTTCTGAAAAGGGCTTCGGGATATTCCCGCATCGCCGGCTTATAGGAACCGATACCAACGAAATGCCTGTTTTTGAACAGGCTGCGATCGTCCGGGAAAAGCGGCAGCTCGGTGTTGGTTGCGGTGATGATCACGTCGGACTGATGGAGAACATCCAAGGCCGATTTCCCGGCAGTGACCTTGACGCAGGGCAGTTCGTCGGTCAATTTTTTGGCAAGTTCATGCAGCGCCTTTTCATTGCGATCGTACAGATGAACATCCGTAAATGGACGCACGCTGCAGGCGAACAAGGTTTGGCTGAGACCCTGCACACCGGCGCCGATAACACCGAGGTGCGAGACATCGGCGCCGGTCAGATATTGGATGCTCAGCGAACCGACGGCGGCCGTGCGCAGAGCGGTGATTTTTGCTCCATCCATGATGGCCAGCGGCTTGCCCGTGGTTCCATCGTTCAAAACGACAATGCCGAATAATGTCGGCAGACCTCTTTGCCGATTCTCAGGCACGAGCGAAACAAGCTTGGCGCCGAAACATTCGTCGGTAAAACAGGGCATGGACAGCAGCGTTTTGCCCTTGTAATCCACCTGGGCCCGGACCGGCATCTCGAAATCGCCGGAAGCATGTATGCGAAACGCTTCCTCAACCGCGGCGATCAATTCTTTGCGGTTGACAAGCCGCGCGATTTCTTCACTATTTAAAATCAACATATTTTGCTTAATAGCAGATCATTGCCCGCGTCGCGATGGCCTTGTCGACCTTCAGAGTGCAGCGAGGGATAATTTCCTTTTTCCGCGGCGTGGTGAATTCCCGCTCCGGGCGATGAATTCCTCCTCTTGATCACGCTGGAAATATATCGCCGACCGCACGGCGATGTCAAGAACGCCCAAAGAGGACAATATAAAAATGTCGAGAGGATAAAAAAAGGGCGGTGCCCGGTGAGGACACCGCCCCATTGTCTGACTTCAGAAACCCCGGATTTCAGTCATTCAATCCGGTTTCATTGAGCGACAGGATTAATAATCAACGCCCTTCTTCTTGAGCCTCGTGGCCGGCAACGGCGCGGCGGGATTCAGCTGGACGACATCGGGCCGCATCATTTCGTTGTCCTCATGGTCGATGATATGGCAGTGCCAGACGTAGCCATGCTGGAAACCGTCGCTGGGATCGAACGGATAGAATAATCCGGACTTCGGAGTGGCCGTCGGCAGGTCCGTGGGCGCCCAGCGCACGACGATGCGCGTCACCATGCCGGGAGGAACCATGATCGTATCCTTCCAGCCGGCTTCATTGACCGCAGGAGGCAGTGCGGCTCCCAACAGGAACGGGGTGATGTCCGGGTTTCCGCCCAGTGCGCGAGCGTTGCCCGTGTTGTAGTTCAGCGGGGGACCGAAACCGGAGATATACAATCCGCCAGGGAAGGCCAGATTGTAGGCTGCCGTGTAGTTCTTCAAATCGAAGCTCTGCCGGTTCAAGAGCTGGAACTGGACGAGATGCCAATGCATCGGATGGGCGTCGGCGGTCAAGTTGACGATCTCCCAGACCTCCGTATCACCCTC
>JAPKZH010000193.1 GCA_026393905.1 Candidatus Aminicenantota bacterium | reverse complement strand
AAGTCGTCCTGACCGGGCGCTATGCCCCGGCCTCGGTCATCCGGAGGGCCGACCTGGTCACGGACATGCGGGAACGCAAACATTACTACCGAAAAGGCGTGCCGGCCCGGATCGGCATCGAAAAATAAACCTTCATGGAACGGGAACAATTCGAACATCTTGTCGAAGAGGCGCTGGCCGGCCTGCCCCAGAAGTTCAAGAAGTACATCGAGAACCTGGCTGTGATCGTGGAGGATTATCCCTCGGGCGAGACCCGGCGCAAATTCGGAGCATCCCGTTCGGGCAATATCCTCGGACTCTACCACGGCGTTCCGTTCAAGCACCGGGGACCTTATTACGGCAACATTCCTCCCGACGTGATCGTCATCTACCAGAAGCCCATCGAAGATATTTGCGAAACCGAGGAGGAGCTCAAGGAAAAAGTCCAAGACGTCGTCCTCCACGAAGTCGGGCATTATTTCGGCATGAGCGATGCGGAGTTGCACCGGATCGAGCGCGAGCTCAGACGGAGAGGTGACTCCGTTTATCGGAGAGACGCTATCCATAGAAAAATTCAAGGATAACATCCAGAAATACAACGCCTCGGCGCTGGCAGGATACGTGGTCCTCGGCTCCACCGGAGAATGCGTTTCGCTCTCGGACGAGGAATCGACTCGCTTGGTTCGGGCGGCCAAGGAAGCTGCCGCCAAGGGGAAAAAAGTCATCGCCGGCACCGCCCGCGAATCCACCAAGCTGGCCGCAGAATTCACAAATGCAATGGCCGATTTCGGCATCGATGCCGCCCTCGTCCGGCCGCCGAGCTATTATAAGTCAAAGATGGGCCGCAACGCCCTGAAAAATCATTATCTGACTCTGGCCGACAAGTCCCGCGTCCCTCTCATCATCTATAACATCCCGCAGAATACCGGAATCTCCCTGGACAGTCAGCTGATCATCGAACTCTCCAGCCATCCGAATATCATCGGCCTCAAAGAGAGCGCCGGAAACCTGTCGTTTCTGGGAGAGGTCGTCCCCCAAGTCCCGGCTGGATTCAGCTATTTGCTGGGATCGGGAAATGTGATCCTCCCCGGGTTGGTGATGGGGGCTTGCGGGGCGATCCTCTCTGTCGCCAACGCCGCCCCTGATATCTGCCTGAAGATTTATCATCTCTTCCAAGAAAACAAAATCGAAGCGGCCGCACAGCTCCAGCATGATCTCATCCCTCTCAACAAAGCGATCATGGAAAGCTACGGCATCCCGGGCTTGAAATATGCCCTCGATGTCCAGGGCTATTATGGAGGTCCATGCCGGCTGCCGCTTCTTCCGATCGAAGAAAAGGGGAAGATGGAACTCCGCGGGCTCCTGAAAAAGCTGGGTTTGAAACCTCGGACAAGGAGGCCAAGATGAAAATTCTGTCCGAAATCCCGCGCTTCGGAATGAAAATGGCCTTGCCGGCGGAATTCCATCGCATTCAGTGGTACGGGCGGGGCCCTCACGAAAATTTCGTCGACCGGAAGACGATCTAGCAGGCCTCAGCAAAATAAGCTATTAATAAAAGCGTATGAGGGGATTACGCCGTCCGGCTGCAATCCCCAGAGAAAAAGCTATTTCTTGACGATTTCGACCCGACGGTTCTTGGCTCGGCCGTCTTCGCTGCGGTTATCGGCGATGGGCTTGTCTTGGCCCCAGCCCACGGCGCTCAGCTGGCCGGCGGCGATCCCCTTCTGGACGACCGCGTTCATGACCGATTTGGCCCGCTGTTCCGAAAGCGTCTTGTTTGAGGCCGACGTCCCCACATTGTCCGTGTGGCCCTCGATGCTGATCTTCAGGTCTGCATGGGCTTTCATGAGGGCGGCGATCTGGTCGATGATGGGCATGGACTCCGGCTTGATGTCGGACTTGCCCGTGTCGAAATTGATATAGAGAGCCATGAAGCCATCTTTATTAAGGGCGTTGTAC
>JAPKZH010000368.1 GCA_026393905.1 Candidatus Aminicenantota bacterium | reverse complement strand
CGTCTACATCGTTTTTGCCGTCGTCGTCAGCGCTTATACGATCATGGGCGGTTTTTTCGCCGCGGCCATGACCGACATCGTCCAGGGATTCCTCATCGTCATCTTCTCGGTGATGCTCATCCCGATCGGCCTCGCCCGCGTCGGCGGATTCTCCGGGCTCCATGCCAAGGTGCCCGAGTTTATGTTCAATTTATTTGGTTCGTCTTCGCTATCGGAATACGCCTGGTACACGATCCTGGCCATGATCCTGGCCAACCTGGTCTCGATCATCGCCTCGGCGGGGATGATGCAGACGGCCGGCTCGGCCAAAAATGAGATGTCGGCCCGGTTCGGCATGATCATGGGCATGTATTTAAAAAGGTTCCTGATGATCTTCTGGGCGCTGGCCGGGCTGCTGGCCGTGGGGCTGTTCGGCGGGACGCTCCACGATCCCGACCTCATCTGGGGCGTGATGACCCGCGAGCTCCTGTTCCCGAGCGCCGTCGGTCTGATGCTGGTCGGCATTCTGGCCGCCAATATGTCCACGTTGAGCGCCAATGCCGTTTCCTACGCGGCGCTCTTCATCCGCAATATCTACCAGCCCATCTCGTCAGGGAAGTCAGAGCGACACTATTTGACGATTGGCAAGATCGTCCTCGCCCTGACCCTCATCGGCGGGGTTGGAACAGCGCTTTTCGTCGGCAACCTGCTCTATCTGTTCCAGTATTTCATCTCCCTGCCCGCGGTCTTCGGGGCCTCGATCTGGCTGGGCTTTATCTGGCGGCGGTTGACGAAACGGGCCGTGATCATCCAGATCTTTATCTGTTTCACGATCTACGCGATCGTCCCCAACCTGTTCCAGACCTGGAACTGGGCCAGGACCAACCCAGCTTTCCTGCTGGAAACGAAGCCCAAGACGGTCACGATCACGACGGCGGCCCTTGGCGAAGATGTGGATGCGGGACGGGCTTCGCGCCTGGGGCAAGAGATACGGAAACCGCATGTCATCGAATCGACGGCCGTCTTCTTTGAGAAGGCCGCCCGCATCAACCCCGACGATCCCCGTTCGCCAAAAATCGGCATCGGGCGCTTCAACGCCGAAGTCTGGGTCATGAGCTGGTTCGGCATCCATTTCACGAGCTTCACCAAGGCCCAGCTCAGCGCCGTCCGCTTTTTCTTTGACGCGCTCTTCCCCTTCGTTCTGTTGTTTTTGATCAGCGTTGCGACCAGGCCGGTCCCCAAGCAGGCCCTGGACCGGTTCTTCGGCAGGATCCATACGCCCGTTGCCCCTACGCCGGATGAAGATGTCAAGGCCGTCGAGGACTCTTACGACAACCCGGACAAATTCAGATCCCGGAAGGTTTGGCCGCGCTCGAACTGGGAGATCATGAAACCGGGCAAGTGGGATATCATCGGATTCGGGGGCAGCTGGCTGCTGGTCGGCGTCATCATTCTGCTCCTCTGGCTCATGGTGAGCCTAAGATAGAATTGTCATTGCGAGGAGCGAAGCGACGTGGCAATCTCATGGCTGGACCATGAAAGACATAAAGGATCTTACGTTTGAGGAGTTGAAAGCCGAGCTGGCTGAGATGGGGGAGGCGTCCTACAGGGCGGGGCAGATCTTTGCCTGGCTTTATCATCGAGGGGCCTTGAGTTTCGCCGCCTTCACCGATCTTCCCAAAAAGTTCCGGGATGAGTTGGCCGCCCCCTACGAAATCAGCAGCCTGGAACTCTACGGTGTCTTCCGCTCCCAGGACCGGACGCGGAAGTTTCTCTTCAAGCTCGGCGACGGAAGTTTCATCGAGACTGTTCTCATCCCGGCCGGGGCGCGGGCGACCGTCTGTCTTTCCACCCAGGTCGGCTGCAAGTTCTCGTGTCCGTTTTGCGCCAGCGGCCTGAAGGGATTCGTCCGGAATCTGACACCGGCGGAAATGGTCAATCAGGTGCTTTTTCTGAAGCACCATGAGGGGGAGCCGGTGACGAACCTCGTCTTCATGGGGATGGGCGAGCCGCTGGATAACTTCGAAAACCTGGCCAAAGCCATCCGGATCATGAATTCCACCGAAGGCCTGGGCATCGCGGCAAGGCGGATGACGGTTTCGACATGCGGTATCGTGCCCGGCATCGGGCTCTTCAAGAGCTTGGGGCTCCAAGTGAACCTTTCCATCTCGCTCCACGCGGTGACCGATGAGAAGAGAACGCGGCTGGTCCCGGTCAATAAAAAATATCCGCTGGAGACCCTGATCGAGGCCTGCCTTGATTATAGGAAAGGCGGCGGCCGGAAAATCACCCTGGAATATGTCCTGATCCGCGGCGTCAATGATTCTCTTGCCGATGCCGACGGTCTGGCCCGTATCGCCCGGCGATTAAAAGCGAAAGTCAACTTGATCCCTTACAGTCTTGTTCAGGGATTGCCGTATGAGGTTCCCGCAGAGGATACAATCCGGCTCTTCGTCCAGAGGCTTGAGGGAAGGAAGGTGCCCGTGACTTTGCGCCATTCAAAAGGCACGGACATCCAAGCCGCCTGCGGTCAGCTGGCAGGCCGACCTTTTAATAAAGTCGGGGTCAAAGCTACACATTTGACATTTTAAGGTCGTCATCGCGAGCCACAGAGATAAACGAGACGATCTGACGCGGGGCGTCATTCCGGGGAAAGCGAGGAATCTTATTTTGCCTCGCGATGGGCATGAAAAAGCCATGGCACGAAGCGCCTCGTGATTGCAACGGATATCCGCATCGCAAAGCCTTTGACCCCGTTTTTTCCAAGATGGCGAGGGTCTCGATATGCGGCGTATGGGGGAAGAAATCGTAGATTTTGAGAGCTTTGACCTTGTAACCGGTTTCCAGCTCTTTAAGGTCCCTGGCCAAAGTCGTCGGGTTGCATGACAGGTAGATCAGCTTGGGGGCAGGTCTTTGCCTCAAGCCTTGGAGGATGGCCGGGCCGAGACCCTTGCGCGGCGGGTCGAAGAGGACGGCATCCATCTTCCTGTCCAGCACCCAGGAAATCCATTCCTCGCCGGGGCCCTCGCAAATCGTAAAATTTCGGACCTGGTTCAGGGCCAGGTTGCGTTTGAGGAATTCGATGTTTTGGGCGCCGGATTCGATCCCATAAACGCTCTTGACGTTCGGGGCCAGGGCGATCCCGAACGTGCCCAAGCCGCAGTAGAAGTCGGCGATACAATCCTCCGCTCCGAACTCCGCCATGTCCATGATGTCGCGAGTGACCCGAGGGAGCAGGTCCACATTCACCTGGAAGAACGACTGCGCTCCGATATGGAATCGGGTTCGCCCGATCTCTTCCTCGATATAATTTTTTCCCCAGGCCGACGTCTCTTGATAGCCGGTTTTCGTCCGGTGCAGGCAGACGATCCCGGCCAGCCGATGGCACGGGGCGAGTCCTGTGATCAGAGGGTCGATCTCGTCTGTCTTCGGACGCGTTTTCCAGAATACGTTCAAGAGCAATTCTCCTCGGGCCCGGCTTTCCCTGACTTCGACTTCTTCCAGGGAAGGGATCGCCCGTTCTTCGAGGATTTTCTTGAGGTCGGCCAGCAGGCGGCCGATGGGCTCGGAGATCAAAAAGCACTCCTGGATTTTTACGAATTCATCCTGTTTTCCCGGCGCGTTGTAGGCGAGCTCGGCCTTCGCCCCTTCCCGGAGAATATGCAGCCGGACCTTGTTCCTGTAGTGCCAAATCCTCGGGGAAGACACGGTTTCCAAGGTCGCGCCGGCCAGGTCCAGCCGCGAGGACAGGATTTCCAGGACCTGCGCCTTCTTGATTTCGATTTGACGAGGATAGGGCAGGACTTGATAGGACGAGCAGGCTCTGTAGTGAGGGCAGCGACTCGCCAACCGCTCTTCAGACGCCTTGATGATCCCGACCGTCCGGGCTTCGATATAGTTCCTTTTTTCCTTGACCGGCCGGATGTCGACGATTTCCCCGGGGAGGCCTTCATCCGTCAAGCAGACCTTTCCCTGAAATACGGCCAGGCTCTTGCCGGGATAGACGATTTTTTCGATGGTGACTTGCATGGCCGGAAGGCGGGCTATAAGGTGAGCTTGTCGGACGGGAAATTTCGATAATCGGTCAAATCGATGATTTTGCCCTTGCCGCTCCAGGGAATGCCGAGTTCGGAAGGGAGGGAATTGTTCTCATAGCACTGCTCCAGGACGGCGTCCAGTCCTTTGACCCGGATTCTCCTGCGGCCGGGTTCGCCATCCGCTACGATCAAGTCCCGTGGAAAATTCACGATGTCGGGCATGGAATCCTGCATGCCGTTCAGGCAGAGCGTCTGGCTTTGTCCGGCTTCCGGCCCGCAGACCGGCGGCTTTCGGCTTTTGACGGATTCGAGGGAGGCCCATAATTTGTTCATCGGCTCGGCGTCCGGGGACCCGTAGTTCTTGGCCGAGCCGTCGCCCAGCCTGGCCTGGATATCGGAATTCCGGCCCTCGCCGAAAACCGTGGCTTTTTCGAACTCATAGGAAAGAACGGGGCCCTTGTCTTTTTCCGAAACGTGGGAAACATAAAAGAGAATCTCGACGCCCGCGTCCGTCAGGCAACGGGCCGCCGCCGTGTCGAAATTCTGGATATCATGGGCGCGGTAGAGCTCGGCTTCGACCCGGGCCGGCCCGGCGCTCGTCTCCATTGTTCTCCCCATGACGTAGAGCATGTTGTGGAGATCGTGGGCCATGGCATTATTAGCGGGGCTGTCGAGGATCCAGCGGCCTTCCCCGTCCTGCTGTTTCCCGGCCCAGTCGTTCCGCCGATAATAGGCTTCGTCCCGGGGCCAGAGATAGAGGCATTTCAGGCGCTTAGGCTTCCCGAAAAGGCCTTTGAGGATGTCTTTTTTAAGCGCTTGAATGGCTTTGCTGAACGACCATTGATAGCCGACGGCGACCCACTTTTTGGCTCGATCGCGGGCCTCGATGATCGCCCGGTCTTCCTGGATCGTTGCGGCCAAGGGCTTTTCACACAGGACATCGCTTGCTTTTTGAAGGGCTAGACAGGTCTGGGAGTTGTGAAACTGGATGGGAGAGGAGACGATTGCCAGTTCAGCGTCATGCCGATCGAAGAAATTTTCCAGGTCCGGATAGATCGGAATCCGGAGAGTCTGGAGCTCGTCAAGCTGCGGGCACCTTTTCGGAAAGGGATCCACGGTCCCCTGGACCTTGAACAGGCCTCGATCCCGGTTTTCCAGGAGCGTTTGGAGGTAGACGGAGCCCATGCCTCCGATCCCGACCAGGACCAGGGTGACGGGCTTCTTGTTATTTTTCAAGCAGGTAGACTTCCTCAAAGGCGCGGGATTTCAAGTTGAACCGGAGCGTTTTGAGCTCGAACGGCTTCAGTGAGATTCTTATTTTAACCGGAACAAAGGGCAGCGAAAGGACGGTCGTCCTTTTTTTGCCCGTCGGCTCAAACAGCCGGATGATGAGGTCTTCCGTATCTTCGGCTTTCTTTAGGGCGCTCACCTGAACGGCGGGATCGCTTAAAACAACGAAAGCGCCGGCCTTTTTCCCTCTTCCCGGAGGAAAAAAGGAGAGAACGTAAGGCTTTTCGTTTTTGACCAGGGCTTCGCGGTCGATCCTCTCCAGCCGTTCTTCAGCTTCCCCTCCGTTCAGCCAGAAATGGAAGACGCGCTCACCCTGGTCGATCCTGGGAATAAAGCGGTCCTGGTAGATCATGGGCCGGCCTTCCACCGGGTCAGCGGAATGGGCGGGGGAGCGCAGCAGGGAAATCCTCAGCTCGCCGGCATGAAAATCCGAGCCATACACGCCATCATTGATACACGTCAAAGCCCGGCCGCTTTCGGGGGAGAGGACGGCCACCCATTTCTGGGCGACGGCCTCGTCGCCGTTTGTCGGAAGTTCCTGGAAACCGTAGGCCGTCTGTCCGATATAGCGGGAAGCGCCGAGCCGCGTCGGAAGGGAAAGTTTGAGCATTTTGTCTTTCTCGTTCCAAAGGACGCGGGCTTCGATTTCGATCTCCGTGCCTTGCTTGGGCAGCTTGTATCTGAGGCAGATGAATGACTGCCCATAGCCTAAAACGGATTCGACAATCGTCCTGATCGCTCCGTCTTCGATGACCCGGACGGAGTCGAGGGGGCCTTTGGAGATGCCGGAGAACCAGGCGCCCTTTTCACCATCCATCAGCGCGAACGAGCCGGCGACCTTGCGAAAGCTCCGAACGCTCATGCCCCAGGGGTCGGCATTGTCCTCAATGACAACCGGCTGGAAGGCATTTTTCGCTAAATATTCGACGTCCCCGATCTTGTACCGGTCGATGAGACCCGTGACGGTGTTGACGAGGATGTCGAGGTCGTCGGTCTTGAAATGGATGGCGCCGGTCTTTTCTTGAAGCCCGGTCCGGGGCTTCGTCTGGATGTTTTCCAGGCGGCATTCAAAACGATTCAGCCGGCCCGCTTCGAGTTCCGCGGCGAACACCGTTTTTTTACGCCATTCGAGGCTCAGGTTGCTGTCCTCTTTTTCGGGCTGGGAGGGGAGGGGGGCTCCGCCGCAAAAAATCCTGGGGAACCAGAATCCGCCGGCATAATGAGGCTCATGCGGCTCGAATTCACACTCCACAAGACACCGGATCTTGAACGGGTGCGGGTTATAGACGAAGAGAGGGATCACGTCCTTCTTGGCCGGCGGTTCCCCGGCCGTCAGGGCAAAGAAAGACTTGGCCTTGATCCTGGAGCAGATCTCAAGGCCGTGGTCGAGAAGCCGGACCGCCCCTTCTTCACCGGGCCCGATGGACGATCCCGGAAGGATATCGTGAAATTCGGCATAGGCCAGGTCGCGCAAGGCTTCCCGGAATTCCGCTCGGGGATATTCCATGAGCCCTTGGAAGGACGCCGCCGAGGCCATTTTCTCGGCCGAAAAGATTTCGTTCTCGAGCTGCCTGTGTTTCTGCTTGACCCGGGCCATGGTCGTATAGCATCCCGGGGCCCAGGGATTGATGTCCTTGGCGTACCGCGGCAGCCGGGCCTTCTGTTTTTCGAGCTCCGCGAAATAGGCGTCCGGGCTGGAGTGGATGATGGCAAAGTCTTCCGTTTCGGATATCAAGTCCTGCAGGTCTTCCAGGTCCTGTCTGGAGGCGCCGCCGCCGTGGTTTCCGATGCCCCAGAGCAAAATGCTGAGCTCTTGACCTGGATGGTTCCGCATCCATTCCTCGACCTTCGCCCGGGCCGCTCCGCCCCGCGAATTGTAGTGCGCCTCGAGCCTCGTCGCCAGGACCTCGGAGCCGTCGAAACCGGTCCAGACGAAAGCCTCCGAAGGGAGCTCGGTGAATTGGCGATCGGGCCTGCAGAAAAGGTAGGCCTTATAACCGCTCTTGGCCAGGATTTGGACGAGGCCTCTCGTATGGCCGAAAGGATCAAGGTTGGATGCCGTTTTGACATCGACGCCGAATCTTTGCCTGAAATATCGCTTTCCCAGAATGATCTGGCGGACAAAGGACTCTCCGCTGGGCATGTTGCAGTCCGGCTGGAGGAACCAGCCGCCCAGGATGTTCCATTTTCCCTTCTTGACCAGGCCTTGGATTTTCTTGAAGAGGGCCGGCTCATATTCCTCGACCCATTGGTAGAGGATGGCTTCGTTGTGACAGAAGATAAATCCGTCGAAAGATTCGCAGAAGGAGGCGGCCGTCCTGAAGGTCGACAGGACTTCTCCTGCGCCCTCCTGCCATTCCCAGAGCCAGACGGGGTCGAGGTGGGCGTTGCAGACGAGATGGATTTTCTTTTTGGGCATGGACGTACCTCCGTGGGTTAAAGTTTTAGCTTGACGTTGATGAAAACCGTGAGCAGGGAGTATGCGGCAAAGACAAAGAGGACGACGGCCAGGACGAGAAAGATCCGCTGGAACGTCCGGGGCTTAAACTGGTGATGATGGGTGGCGACGTAATGGGTCAGGATAAAATACCAGATGACGCCTCCGATGCCGCAGGCGATGGAAAAAAATACGGGCGTCTTCCCGGTCTGGGCCACAAAGTAATGGCTGGTGACGAAGCCGGCCGTGCCCAGCCAGAAAATATAAAGAGAAGGATTCATGACATAGAGCAGTAAAACCCCGAGCATGGGGCGGGGGGAGAAGGACGTCATTTTATTGGAAGGCTTGGTCTCGTGATAGGTCTTGGACTGGACATAAAGACGATAGCCCAGGAAGGCTAACAGCAGGGCGGCAAAGACCTTCATGACGGGCAGGAACTTGGCCAGGCCATAGGTGACCTGGGCGATGCCCAGGATGGCGACCAGGCAATATAGGGTGTCCAAGACGGCGGCGGTGATGCCGGCCATGAAACCATGCAGGAAATCACGCTTCAGGGCTTGGGAGATGACAAAGACATTGACCGGCCCCAGAGGTATGGCTGCCACGAAACCGATCAAGATGCCGAGCAGGATGTACACGATTAAACGTCCAAATCTGTTATGCGAGAGAGAAAAATATCAAAATCCGGGGCGCGGTGTCAATTCGAAAACAATATATTTATCCGGATGGGCGGACAATCGGTGTTTTTGCCCGGCCTCCTTGACTAAAAGCCGGATTGCGGGTATGTTCAGAAAAAGCTGAAGCCCATGACATCAAAGGAACGCATGGCCAGGGCCATGAGGCTGGAACTGCCCGACCGGGTGCCCGTCATGTGCCAGATGAGCATCGGCCACATGCTGCTCCAAACCGGTCTTTCGCCCGTGGAATTCTGGCT
>JAPKZH010000577.1 GCA_026393905.1 Candidatus Aminicenantota bacterium | reverse complement strand
AGCGCGATGTGGTAAAGGATAGAGGCGTTTTCCGTTTTGGCTTTCAGGAGACAGTTGATGAACTGGTTCCGGGCCGTTTTGAGAAGCTCCAAGTCCCAGGTATTGATCCCCGCCTGCAACTTGGCCTTGGCCTCTTGGACGCTTTCGACAAGCGAAGCGTTCCCCCCGGCTTGAAAGAAAGAACTGAAAATATCCCGGGGCGGAGAGGCTGCCGCGACGTTAAAAATCAAAAAAAGAACAGAGAGGGCACAAAGAATTCTCGGGAAGGTCTTTTGAAAATGCTTGTGAATGTTGTTTTTCATGTCTGCCTCCTATTGAAAAAGAGATTCCTATCCAGGGTCTTATTTTTTCTCTACGGGGATGTAGCTTTCCAGCGCCTTGAGATATTTGGCGAAGGCCGACTTTCCTTTCTCTGTGAGCGAGCATGTCGTCAGCGGCTTCTTGCCCTGGAACGCCTTTTTGACCTGAATATATCCGGCTTCCTCGAGCTTGGCCAGATGGGTGCTCAAATTCCCGTCCGTCGTCCCCGTCTCTTGCTTCAAAAAATTAAAATCGGCGTGCCTGGCCGTGATCAGGATGGACAGCACAGCCAGCCGGACCTGAGAATGGATGACCGGGTCCAGAGGCTCGAACTTGTCGGGAATCATTTTGACGCCTGCTCTTTTTTATACTTCGAGCGAAGGATGAACGAAGGGACCAGATAGCAGGCTACGAAAAGGACGGTGAAAATGAGGGTCCGGATGCCGATCCCTTTGATAAACGACATCCCCAGGGCCCCCATCCACCAGATGAGACCGAACCATTTTAAAATCGGCCACTCATAAATGCCGCCCATGACAAAAAACAGGATGCCGCTGATGACGGCGATAAGGATGACAATCGCTTCATACGAATACACGTCCAGCGCGGGCAGGGCAATCCCGACAAGGAGGAATCCCGCGCCGCAGGCGATATAGAGATGACGGGCCGCCGTCTGAACATAGGTCCTGACCGGCTCCTTCCGTTCCTTTCGGATTCCATAGATGACACTGTACACCCAGCCGATGACGGTCACGGCGACCCAATTCAGCCATTCCCAATCGTACATCTTGAAATAGACGAGGACATAGTTCCCCATCAGGCCCAGGGCGATCAAGACGCCCCAAACCATGAACAGCGTTCCGGATTCGGCCGTGGCCCTCTTGGTTTTCTCCAGCATGGCCTTGATCAGCCGGATTTCCTCTTTGGCTTGCATTTCGTCCATGTCGTCCTCCTCGTCAGGCGCCGCCTGAAATATTTCTTGTATATACAAAGTACTTTGTAATACAAAGTAAGTTTAGGCAAGGAGGAGGCCTTTGTCAAGTCTTTTTTTAAAAATTTTTCCGATACGGGCAAAATCCGGCTAGAAAGTCGAGGAGGACTCGCCCTCTTTCGACAATTTGAAGACCAAGAGACCGGCGATCACAAGGAGAAAGTAAAGGCCGGCCAGACCAAAAAAAAGGGCCGAGGGATTCTGCCTCCGCTCGTACAGCCGGCCGTCTCCGGGCTTGGGAAGAGGGAGAGGATCCCAGGGAAGGCCGAACTGTTCGGCCAACCCCTTGATGTAAAGGAGATGAATGACGGGGATTTTTCGGAGGACCATTTCATGAATGACGCCCCTGCGGAGCGGCATAGGGACCTCGATCCGATCGTTCAGCCCAGGTTTGAGTTTTAAGACAACGGAGTCGGTCCCCAGGTTGGCCCAGCTCCCGCCGATATTGACAAAGGCCTTGATTTTTGCGGCACCGGCTCCATCTTCATAAATTTTCATTCTCGTCCGGACATTCATGGCCAGGTCCGGCAGTTCGAGCAAAGCCTGACCCCTTTTCTTAATCTTTTCGACCAGGAGCATCCTCTCCTCTTCCGTCATGTCCATCCCGGTATCACTATCGCCGCCTAAAGCCGTCGCCAGAGGCGAAACGCTAAAAATTCCGGCCCTTTGCAAGCACTGGGACATCTCCAGCCACGTGAACTCGGGATTATTGGCCCCCCATTGGGAAGCCCCGAGGGAGCTGA
>JAPKZH010000269.1 GCA_026393905.1 Candidatus Aminicenantota bacterium | reverse complement strand
TACAATTACTCGACGTACGGCTACAATCTCTTGGGCGCGGTCATTGAAGGCGCCTCCGGCCAATCTTACGGCGATTATGTCAAGAGCCACGTCTTTGAGCCGCTCGGCATGGACAACTCGCGGATGGACAACCCCGCGGACATCATCCCGAACCGGATCCGCGGCTACCGGATCGTGACCGGCCTCCTTAAGAATTCTGAGTACGTCGATGTCTCGAGCCGCTTTGCCGGCGGGGGGACGCGCTCGACCGTGCTCGACCTGATCAAATACGCCCAGGGCATCATCGGCGGAAAGCTCGTCATTGACCGGACGCAGAGGGAGATGTTCACGTCCATGGCTACCCGCGGCGGCATCCTGACGGGCTACGGCATGGGCTGGTCTGTCCAACCCTGGAAAGGCCATTTCCAGGTCTACCACAGCGGCTCCCAGCCGGAAACCAGGACCTACCTCGCGATCTTCCCCACGGAAAAATTTGCCGTCGCCGCCGCTTCAAACCTGGAAGGCTCCAATCCCGGCGGCTATGCCAAAAGGCTGGCCGAACTTGTCCTTGACCAGGACCTGGACAGCGCCGCCTATGCTCCCGACCGGAACAAGCAGGCGGTGTACGGCGCCCTTGAAAAAGTCTTCGATTACGGGATGAGCGAGTTCGCCTGGAACGGCCACGCGTCCGCCCAGGACGATAAAGATATCCTGGAAGCTATCAGATATTTCAATTCTTGTGTTGATGAAAACGCCCTCAAAAAAAATTTCGCGGAAACCAAGCGGAAGATCGCGTCCGGCATTCACCCTGCCGCCCGCGTGCCCTTCACAAAATTGGGATCCGCCATGGCCTCCGTGCTAAAGGAATCGTTCGGCGAAGAAAAACTGCGGAGCTATCACAAGAGCGGGCCGATCCCTTTTTTCGCTGATTATCTAGGCGCCGTCAAGACCCGCCCGGAAAGAAAAAAATGGCCGGCTTTTTCTCAGGAATTCATCCGTCTGGTTTCCGGCTGGGAGAAGGATTGGAATAGGACCTATACGGATTATGTCCGCCGCCTGGCCGTAACTCCGGACGCAAATTTCGAAGAAATCCGAAGCGAGCTCAAGAAAACATTTTCCGGCGCCTCTTTCTACAAGGACTTCTCCGAGGAATTTGCCGGCGCAGCCCGCTATTTCCTCGAAAAGGGCGACGCAGAGAAGGCCTTGTCAATTCTCAACCTTGACCGGGACCTGTATCCCGGCTCTTCCTCTCCCTATGCGGCCCTCGGTGCAGCTTATATCTGGGCAGGCGATTTTGAAGCCGGCCGGCAAAATTACAAAAGAGCCTTTGAGATCGACCCGACACACCCGCAGCTCAGTCCTGATCAGAGCCTCTCTCTCATCAACCAGATGAGACGCATAAAAAAGATGAAAGAAGCTCTGGAAATGTGCCTCATCTTCATGGAATATTACCCCAAGGATGCCCGGTTGTATCTGGAAGCCGGCAATTCCTATGCCCTGTCGGGACAGCGGGAGAAGGCCATGGAATATTTTAAAAAGGCTTTGGAGCTCGATCCGAACCTCGCCGCCGCCAAATCGAACTTGGAGAAACTCGAAAAAATAAAATAAGTGGAGACGGCCGCCGCCACCGGGCTTGGAAATGACAACGAGAGCGGCGGAATTGGACGGCTAAC
>JAPKZH010000101.1 GCA_026393905.1 Candidatus Aminicenantota bacterium | reverse complement strand
CACCCGGATATTTTGTCACGACGGTAGGGATAGACGAGGGGCGGGTCCTCAAGTATTTAAAATGGCAAGAGACCCAGGATTTAGGTCAAGCGAAGCTTGAATTTTGATAAGTGCCACGGCTTTAGCCGTGGGTATCTACTTATAAGATGATAGTTCGTCTTTATCGCTATTTAGTGTCTAATACAAACGTAATAAATAAAGTGACAATGTATGGGCGGCCTAAGCGCCGCCCGAAGGGGGATGTCATTTTAATTATTATGTTGATATTAGTCCGAACATTCTAGGCATCTTCGGAGGTTAACCATGAGTTGGGTCGATGATTACAAAAAAAAGCTGGGGACGGCCGAGGAGGCCGTGTCCGTCATTAAAAGCGGTCAGCGCGTCTATATCAGCGGCAATGCCGCCACACCCTACGTCCTGATGAAGGCGCTGGCCAAGAGAAAGGATGAACTCCAGGACGTCGAGCTGACCCATGTTCTGCTTCTGGGCGACGATCCGCTCTCCAAGCCCGACATGGAAGGGCATTTTCGCCACAACTCCCTGTTCGTCGGGCCCGCCGACCGTAAGGCCATCAATGAAGGCCGCGCCGACTATGTGCCGATCTTCCTCCATCAGATTCCCGGCCTGTTCAAAAAGGGGTTGCTGCCGCTCGACGTAGCCCTCCTCCACCTGTCCCCGCCGGATGAGCACGGCTTCATGAGCTTGGGCGTCGAGGTGCTGGCCTCCAAGGCTGCCGCGGAAACGGCGAAGCTCGTCATCGCCCAAATCAACGATCGGATGCCGCGGGTCCTCGGCGATTCTTTCATCCATGTCTCCCGCGTGAACAAGATCGTCGAAATCTCCGAGCCGCTGCCGCAGCTCGAGCAAAGCCCGTCCACAGAAGTGGAGATGAAGATCGGCAAGTACATCGCCGACCTGATCGACGATGGGAGCACCCTCCAGCTCGGCATCGGAGGCATTCCGGACGCCGTGCTGGCGTCCTTGGGCAACCGCCGCGATCTGGGCATCCACACCGAAATGCTTTCGGACGGCGTCATGGAGGCCATCGAAAGAGGCATCATCACCGGAGTCAAAAAGACATTCCATCCCAATAAAGTCGTCATCACGTTCGCGCTCGGAAGCGCCCGCCTCTATGAGTTCATCGACAACAATCCGATCATTGAAGCCCACCCGACGGACTATGTCAACCATCCCTTCCTAGTCGCCCAGAACGACAACATGATCGCCATCAACTCGGCCATCGAGGTGGACATCACCGGCCAAGTCTGCTCGGATTCGATCGGCACCTATATCTACAGCGGATTCGGCGGCCAGGTCGACTTCATCCGCGGCGCCGCCCATTCCAAAGGCGGGAAACCCATCATCGCCATGCCCTCGACCGCCAAAGACGGCGGGATGACGAGGATCGTCCCGTTCTTGAAGCAGGGGGCGGGCGTCGTGACGACTCGGGGCGATGTCCATTATATCGTCACCGAATACGGCGTGGCCTACCTCCATGGCAAAAACCTCCAGGAACGGACCAAGGCCCTGATCAACATCGCCCATCCGAAATTCCGGGCCGACCTGATCTGGGAAGCCAAGAACCGCAACCTGATCAAGTAAAATCGCCCGGGAGACGATCCGGAGACGGCCTCGCTCCCTATCCGGGTTTTTCACGAGCGGGTCGCCGTGGTTTGCCACGGGGAACCGCTCGGAGAGGGATCCAAGGGGGAGCCGCCCCCTTGGTCAACTAAATTTTCATCGGAGACACATTTATGAATATTAATTATACATATTAATCCCCCCTTCCCCCCTTGGCCAATCAAGGGGGGCCCCGGAACAGGTCTGTGTCCCCGAGTATGTCGCAGGGCCGGGTTTCCTGCCCCGCCCGAGTCTTTATTCCAGAATAGATCTCAATCTCACCGCGATAATTCATCGGAAAATGCTCCTGGGAAGGAAGGCAGGGAGCGAAGCGACCGTTGGAAGGAAACCCCTGCAAAGGGTTTCCTTCCAAGAGTGTCCGGCCGTCTCCGGATCGTCTCCCTTTTCAACCCACACGAAATGGAAGAGAACCTATTGATATAATCGTTCCGGCGATGGACAGCTTTTTTGCATTTTATGAAAGATTGAGGTAGACTTTTGGCCTTAATAAAAACACGGGAAGGTTAGTGAGTCATGCATGAAATCGTTGCGAAAAAGGAATTAGCGCGGAAGATCAAATTGATCGAGGTTGTCGCGCCGGCCGTAGCCGAGAAAGCTCAGGCGGGGCAGTTTGTGATCCTGAGGGTGGATGACAAGGCCGAGCGGATTCCGCTGACCTTGGCCGACTGGGACAGGCAGAAAGGGACGCTGACCCTGATTTTCCAAGAGGTGGGAGCTTCGACCGAAAAGATGGGTCTGCTCAAGGTCGGCGATGGGGTGGCAGACGTGTGTGGGCCTTTGGGGAATCCCAGTGAAGTCATGAAATATGGGAATGTTTGCGTGGCGGGAGGCGGCGTGGGCGCGGCGCCTGCGCTTCCAATCATCAAGGCCATGA
>JAPKZH010000508.1 GCA_026393905.1 Candidatus Aminicenantota bacterium | reverse complement strand
CATCGCTCAGGTCGACCCAGCGGAGGGCCGGCACTTCCCGGCCGTCGGCAGGCCTGGAAATGGATCCGAAGGGAATCTCGAAATCCGCTTTGTCATTTTTCAGGTTGAGCGGGAAGGCCGCCTTGACCATTATGTTCCTCTCCTGCCAGTTCAAACTCAGCCGGAAATCAAGGCGCGGAATCTTGCTGTAAAGGATGATGTCCTGGCTGAACGCAGAATTCCGAAAAAGACTTTTGACCCGAATCACGGCCCGCACCGGCCCCGTCTAGATGACATCAACCTTGGCCCCCTCTTCTCCGATATTCCAGGATTGATCTTTCAAGCCAAGCTCCCAGGCGGACATGTTTTCGGGCTCATCCACGATCGCCTGCAGGACGTTGCCCCGCCCCTGCAAGATTTCCCGGTTATTGACCTTATCGAAAATGCTCTCCAGCCAGCCCGTGGCCGGGTTCAAGCGGACTTTGAAGAATTCGTTCTCGAGCGAATCGGCTGCGGCGGTCAAAGTTGACTTGAATTCCGGAGATTTATCCAGGCCGGCGACACGGCACAGCTTATAGCCGAAGGATGGGACGCTCTCGGCGATAAACACGATTCTGAACCGATTCTGCGGTCCCGTCTCGTCTTTCAAGACGACTTGAAACGGGATCTCCTGGCTCTGCGCATCCAGGATTTTGAAGCCGTTGAATTTTTTCATCAACATGAATTCGGCGACAACAGGCTCCGTCCTCTCCCAAAACAGCGGGTTATACACGACTAGCGGCAAGCCTTCGCCCCTCGTGTCGATGCTGTTGGAGATCGCTTCCAGGGAAAAATTGAGAGCCCGCCGTCCCCTCTCAAAAACCTTTTGATAGAATTCCTTCACCTCATCATAGACGGGTCCGATGCTCGATCCATCCAGGATGTCATGGAATTGATTTCGAAGCACGATCTTCCAGGCTTCATCCAGGTCCCTTTCCGGGTAATAATCTCTGTAGCCGCCCGTGGCAGCCAGAGCCGAAAATTTTTCTGCCGTTAGCAACAGGGCTTCCGATTTTCTGTTGTTCTTCTTTGTCAGGGCTTGGGTCGTGTAGCAGGCCGGGAAGGTGAAATTCAGCTCGTTCGCAAAAACGGGGATTTCCAGTTTCTTGGTTTCGAGGAGCTTGAAATAATCGTCGGGCCCGGCGAACTTCATCCGGGGTTGGGCTTTGTCCTTTTTGAACTTCTTGATGGCTTCAACGTCGGAATCCCGGGGACCGCCGCCGTGGTCGCCTTCTCCGTAGAGAAGCAGATAATCCATGAGCGGCGAAACTTTGGCTGCCTCAAAAATCACGTCTTTCGTCCCATTCTTGAGGTTTGCCAGATACCAGCCCGGCGGGACATAGGCCAGAATTTTCGATCCGTCCATGCCCTGCCACTGGAAGAGGTGGGTCTTTTCCGGGGCGCATCGCTCGAAGATGTAATATTTAAGGCCGGCTTTGGCCATGATCTGCGGCAGCTGCCAGTTGTGTCCGAAGGAATCCGGATTCCAGCCGACCTTGACGTCCACGCCGAATTTGTCCAGGAAATATCTCTTCCCGTAGAGAAGCTGCCTGGCCAGCGACTCGCCGTCGGGCATGTTCAAGTCCGGCTCGACCCACATTCCTCCGACCGGAAGCCAGGTGCCTTCCTTGACTTTGGCCTGAATCGCTTTGAATAAATCGGGATAGCTTTTTTCGATGGCCTCATAGACGGCGGCCTGGCTCTGGGCAAATGTCAAGCCGGGCATCTTGTCCATCTGGGCCAGGGTTCCTTTGAACGTTTGGACGGCGACATCATGGACGGTCTCTTCCCATCGCCAGAGCCAGCTCAGGTCGATATGGGCATGGCCGACGAGATGCGCCGTAAAATCGCGCGGATTTTTTTCCTGGGCAAAACTGGCCGACGCCAGGAAAAAGACTATGAGACAAATGAAAAGAGTTTTTTGGATGCCTCGCATACTCGTTCCTCCTTAGATAAGCTCGAAACTAATGTAATCGCAATAAATAGAGTGATATTATATGGGCCGTGCTATTTCCGTCCGCGAGTCCCCGTAGCGGAGGGGGGACCCGGACACTCTT
>JAPKZH010000501.1 GCA_026393905.1 Candidatus Aminicenantota bacterium | reverse complement strand
GCCATCCAGGATGATATCGCCCAAAAGATCGTCAGGGCTATGAAGATCAAGCTTTTGGGTGAAGAAAAAAAGGAGCTGGCCAAGAGGCCGACGGACAACCTGAAAGCCTACACGCTATACCTCCAGGGCCGGTTGTTGTGGGGCAAGAGGGGCAAAGACAATTTGTTAAAGGCGATCGAGCTTTTTGAATCGGCCATCCGAGAGGATTCAGGCTATGCCCTGGCCTATACGGGAATTGCCGACTCGCACTTTGTCCTGGCCAGCAACGGACTTCTGCCGTCAAAAGACTGCTACACAAAAGCATTGAATAGCTCATTGCAGGCGCTTCAGATCGACGAGGCCCTGGCCGAGGCTCATTGTTCGCTGGCCTCCGTCAGATTTTTCTTTGAATATAACTGGCTGGCCGCTGAGATGGAATTCCAAAGGGCCATCGAGCTCAATCCTGCCTATGCGCCCGCCCATGCTTTTTTCGCGTTTGTCCTGGTGACCAAAGGGCGTTTTGGCCAAGCCCTATCTGAGATAGAGCTGGCGCGCGACCTTGACCCTCTTTCTGCAAGAATTCAGACGAATGTCGGACTTATACACCTAAATGCCCGGCGGTATGACCGAGCGATAGAGATATTGAGAAAAACCATCGAAAAATTTCCCGAAGCAACGGATGCTACAGCCTATTTGGGAGGCGCCTACTATCTCAAATCGATGTATGATCAAGCATTAGAGATATTTCAAAAAATCGATGCGACCGCCGGCTTGGGCATTGTCTATGCCAAGATGGGAAGAAGAGCTGAGACCCAAAAAATTATTAACGAACTCGTCGAGAGATCAAAAAAAGAAATTGTCTCTGCCTATGATGTCGCCCGCCTTTATTTTTCAATTGGGGACGTCGATCAGGGTTTCAATTGGCTGTATCGGGCTTATGCAGAGCGCGGGCCAAGAGTCTATCTGATGAAAGTCGACCCGTTCCTGGATAGCATACGTTTGGATCCAAGATATAACGATCTGCTGAGAAAGATGAACCTGGATTTGTAGATCAAAAAAAACCGATCCTCCAAGCGGGATTTTCGGATTTCATTGAATCTTTATTTTTCGTGTGTTATAAGTATTTTTAAGGCCGTTACATAAGAATCGCTATGAAACCAAATCGAAGGGCCTTTTTCTTTTTCCTTTTCGCGGCCGCGATCGGCGCTACTTTCCAGCCGTCCTTTCCACAAGAGAAAAAGGAAGGATTGTCCTACACCCTCTCCGTCAATGCCGTCTCCATCGCCGTCACGGTCCAGGATAAGAAGGGCCGATATATCAACGACCTGACGGAGAAAGATTTCACGGTCTATGAAAATGACAAAAAGCAGGACATCACGTATTTCAAGCATGACTTCGCGGCGCCCCTGAGCCTGACCGTCCTCCTCGATGTCAGCGGGAGCATGGCCCTTCAGGACAAACTCAAAGAAAGCAAGGAAGCGCTCAAGCGACTCCTCACCCGGCTTCTCAGCCCCCAGGATGAGGTCTCGCTCTTGATTTTTGCCGACGGCGAAGTGGAAGTGGCGGCCAAGTTCTCGACCGATAAAAGCCAATTCCTGGCCGAGTTGGAGAAAACCGAGGCGTATGGACAAACGGCCCTGAACGATGCCGTGGCCGTATCCCCGGAATTTGCCAATAAAGGGAAGAATGATAAAAGGGCGCTCCTTTTGATCACGGACGGTATCGAGAATGACAGCCGCACGTCTCCCGACCAGGCCGTCGAAATCGCCAGGCGGGTCGATGTACCGCTCTACACCATCGGGTATAAAATCCCGCTCAGCGAGCAATATTTAAAGACGTACAAACGCGATCCGACGCTGACCTCGACCGGGATCGTGGCCACGCTTGAAAAATTTTCTCAAGCGACGGGCGGAAAGGCCTTTTTCATCAACCAGCCCGAGGAAATCAATGCCGCTTTCGAAGAGATCAAAAAAGAGCTGGGCCATCAGTACATGATCGGATATACGTCTTATAAAGACTCGAAAAATGAGTATCGAAAAATCAGGGTCGTCACTTCGAACAAGAAATACCAGGCCAGGACCCGGGCCGGGTATTAGGGGGAAACCGGGTCGTGAGTTTTGGCTAGGCAAGGAGGTGATGAATACGATATAATAAACTGTTAAGACGTTTTGTCGATCGTCTATCCAAAAATCATGGAGGCTAGCATGAAGAGAAAAACAATGACCTTTTTCGCCGGGGCCGTGATCCTCATCGGGCTCGTCTCTGTCACGGGCTGCGCCACAAAGAAACTGGTCCAAACAGAGATCGCCGCCTTGGATAAAAAGGTCGAGGGAGTGGAAACGTCCGTCGAGGAAAATCAGAAAAGGATCAAAGAGCATGATGAGCGGCTGGCCTCGATCGGCTCTCTCATCAGCCGGCACGATTCCCAGTTCAAGGCCGTTGACGGCAAAATCGAAGAGGTCAGAAAATTCGCCCAGGGAAAGCTGATTGCCAAGGAGATCCTCAAGAACAACGAATCGAAGTTCAAAGTCGACAGCTTCGAGCTCAGCCCTGAGGCCAAGGCGACATTGGACAAATTCGTCCAGGCGCTCATCGCCCAGGATCGCGGCGTTTATCTTGAGATCCAGGGGCATACGGACAGCACGGGGCCGGAGGCCTGGAATTTGCTTTTAGGAAAGCAAAGAGCCGAGGCCGCCATGGAATACCTGTATAAACAGCATCGGGTTCCTCTCCATCGGATGCAGGTGATCAGTTTTGGAAGCTCGACGCCGATCACAGACAATACTTCGAAGGAAGGACGAGCCCAGAACCGGCGGGTGGAAATCCTCGTCTTCGAATAGGCGGGGCGCCGGATTTAGCTATTTTCTTTCTCTGATCTCAAAAAGATTGTCGTCGTCATCGCTGATGAACGTCAGCAGGGCATCTCCTTTGGGAACCTGGAGAACGTTCACGTTCAAGCTGCGGCATTTTTGAACAAACGCCGCCAGGTCATCCACGTCCAGGCAGACATGCTCGATGGGTTTGACGCCGCTTTTCTCAGGGGCGCCAATGAAAACCTCGAAATGGGTCTGATCGCTCACGTAATTGATGACTTTGAGTTCGGCATTCACTTTGAAGAGGGCTTGAGACGATAAGGCGGGGAGCGTTTTAGGCTCCAGCTTTTCGAGCCCTAACAGCTCCCCGAAGAACTTGTCAGAATTCTTTTCGGAACGGGAAGTCAGCCCGACATGCCGCAATTTCATTTCAGTCTCCAGGTCCGGAGGCCAAGAGCGATTCTTGTCATTTCACCCCTCATGAGGTCGGATGATGACCTTGATGGATTCTTGCCCCTCAATCACCAGCCGAAAACCTTTTTCGATATCCTCGAGGGGAAGCCTGTGCGTGACCAAGTCATCCACTTCGATCGTTCCTGCTTCTAAAAGCTTTATGGCTTCCGTGATATCGGGAGGCCCGCAGTAATAGGATGTGAGAACCTTGATCTCTTGGGTCCACAAAATATTAATCGGTATGGTCACCGGCTTGTCAGGGCCCGGGACAGCGAAGAAGACAAGGCAGCCGCCTTTATCCACGCATTTCCAGGCTTGATCGATCGCCGAAAGAGCCGAAGTGTTCAGGACCACGACATCCGCCTTTCTGCCGATTTCTGCCGTCAAGCGCTCGGGAACATTCTCGGATGCGTCGATGACCGTATCCGCCCCAATTTTTTTGGCGAACTCCAGCCTTGTCTTGTTGATATCCGTGGCGATGATCGTGCACTTTTTTGTTTTAGCCAATTTCAGATGCAGGAGTCCGGACATCCCGCACCCCATCACCAGGACCGTCTGGCCTTGTTTGATTCCCGCTAGATGTTGGGCCCTGACCACGCAGGCCAGGGGCTCGATGAAGGTGCTCTGATCATAGCTGATGCTGTCCGGCAGCCGATAAGTCCCTTTTTCCACCAGGACCTCAGGAACGAGAATGTATTGGGCAAAACCGCCGGGCAGCCGCTCTTTGACAT
This sequence comes from Candidatus Aminicenantota bacterium, assembly GCA_026393905.1. Taxonomy (GTDB): domain Bacteria; phylum Acidobacteriota; class Aminicenantia; order Aminicenantales; family UBA4085; genus JAPKZH01. The sequence goes on along the minus strand of JAPKZH010000501.1, from coordinate 1,907 downwards.
TGGAGCAGGCGGGGTAGTGCCCGTTTTTGCAATAAGAGCATTTCAGGCAGGGCACTTTAGGGGCGATCATCACCCTGTCGCCGGGCCGATAATTCTTTATGGATTGACCGACTTCAACGACCTCCGCGCCGATTTCGTGCCCCTGGACGAGCGGCGCCCGGGGAAGCCTGTACCATTCAACGATATCGCTTCCACATATCCCGCAGGAATGGACTTTGACGAGCATTTCTTTCGGGCCGGGCTTCGGCGTGGGGGTTTCCTCTATTTTGATATCTTTGTTGTTATGCCAGATGGAAACTTTCATTTTTTTGGGCGATGCGAATTGGGCAAGGCAAATCCTTTATTTGATCCGCGTCCCGCTTTATTTTTGGCTTTTGAGCGTCTGATAAAGGTCATAGGCTTTTGTCGGCGATTCATTCCTATGGACAACCGCCCTTACGGCCTGGATCATGGCGATGGGCGCTTCCGATTGAAAGATATTCCGCCCCATGTCGACACCGGCCGCTCCTGCTTGGACCGCTTTGTAGGCCATGGTCAAGGCCTCCAATTCCGGGATCTTTTTGCCCCCCGCCATGACAATAGGCACCGGGCAGGCGGCGCACACCGTGTCGAAGCCGTCCTCGACATAATAGGTCTTGATATAATGGGCGCCCAGCTCGGCGCAGATCCTGGTGGCCAGCCTGAAGTAGCGCGCATCTCGGACCATGTCCTTCCCGACGGCCGTCACGGCCAGCGTCGGAATGCCATAGCGTGTGCCGAGGTCGACCATCCTGGTCATGTTGATGATCGACTCTCGTTCGTGTTCACCGCCGATAAAGACCTGGACGGCCATGGCACAGACATTCAGCCGGAGGGAATCCTCGATATCCACTGCGATGTCCTCGTTGGACAGCTCCTTGAGAATGCTGGTGCCGCCGGAAACCCTGAGGACGATCGATTTTGAAACGGACGGAGGAATGATGCTCCGGAGGATTCCCCGCGTCAACATGAGAGTGTCCGCATAGGGCACCAGGGGAAGGATGGTCAGGTCGATGCGCTCCAACCCCGTCGTGGGTCCCTGAAAATAGCCATGATCGATGGCCAGCATGACGGTCCGGCCGGAGTCCGGATTGAAGATCCGCGACAGCCTGTTTTTCATCCCCCAGTCCAGGGAGCCGGACCCTTTGAGGAAGAATCCCTCTGTTTTTTGGGGGATATCGGCAAAGTATTTTTTCGCTTCTTTGATTTCGTCGACGTCGGGCATGTTTCTTCTCCTTGTCGCGATCGATTCTTATCCGAATCCTAAAAAATCGGCATCGGACGCATCAAGGACAAAACTATCACACTCAAAAATAGCGGTCAAGGGCATCCGGATACTCTTGGAAGGAAACCCTTACCTAGGGTTTCCTTCCAACGGTCGCTATGCTCGCTGCCATCCTTCCAAGGAGCATAAAGCGATGTATCTACGAGGGCATCTGGACACTTTTGCCGGGACGAATCCGGCCCTGTCTGCGAATTCTCTTTTCTGGTAAGATGTAGTCTTTATCCTAAAGTGATGGAGGGAATTATGGGCACGAACCATGATCCGACACTCCGGGTGACTCTCTTGCCCCGCGATACGAATAAATATGGGACGATCTTCGGAGGCGTCATCCTGAGCCAGATCGATATGGCGGGGGCCATCGAGGCCCGCCGCTCATGCGGCCCGCACAATTTCGTCACCGTGGCCATGGACAAGGTGGTTTTTCATAAACCCGTGTTCGTGGGAGATATCGTCAGCTTCTATACGGAAACAATGAAAATCGGCCGGACATCAGTGATGACGAAGGTCATCGTTGAGGCGACACGCGCCGAGGACGAGAAAAGGGTCAAGGTCACGGAAGCCGAGGTCGTGTTTGTCGCCGTCGGAAAAAATTGGCGGCCCGTTC
>JAPKZH010000252.1 GCA_026393905.1 Candidatus Aminicenantota bacterium | reverse complement strand
TCCAAAAAAGTAAATATGTCCAGGCCGTCACGCGGGGAGACGGCGTCCAAGGCGATGACGTGACGGCCAATGTCAAGACGATTAAAAGCCTGCCCCTGGTCATCCCCAAACACCAGGACATCGAGACGCGGGGAGAGATCTACCTTCCCTTCGAGTCGTTCCAGAAAATCAACCGGGACCGGGAGGAGAAGGGCGAGCCTGTCTTCGCCAATCCCCGCAACGCCGCGGCCGGATCGATCCGCCTCCTCGATCCTAGAGAAGTCGCCTCCCGCAAGCTGGATGTCTTCCTCTATGCTCTATCGATCGACGGCGTCGAAATGGAGAGCCAGTGGGAGAATCTCAAAACGATCAAGGAATTGGGCCTCAAGACAAACCCGAATTCCCGGCTCTGCCGTTCCCTCGATGAGGTCATCGATTATTGGAACGAGTGGACGGAAAAACGGGACTCCCTGGATTACGAATGCGACGGCGTCGTGATCAAGGTGAATTCCACACGGCAAAGGGAGGCCCTCGGCATGACGGCGAAATTCCCGCGCTGGGCGATCTCCTTCAAATTCCCGGCCCGGCAGGCGACGACGCGTCTCAACGAGATCATTGTCCAGGTCGGACGGACCGGCGCGCTGACTCCTGTGGCTGTCCTCGAACCGGTCAAGCTTTCGGGGACGACGATCAGCCGGGCCACCCTCCACAATGAGGACGAGATCCGGCGCAAGGACATCCGGATCGGCGACTATGTCCTCGTCGAACGGAGCGGCGATGTCATTCCGAAAATCGTCGCCCCGATGAAAGAGCGGCGGACGGGAAAAGAGAAGAAGTTCAGGTTCCCGGCCCGATGTCCCGTCTGCCATGCCAAGACATTCAAGCCGGAAGGGGAGGCGGTGGCGCGCTGCACCAATCCGTCATGCCCGGCCAAGCTCAGGGAATCCGTTCTTCATTTCGCCTCCCGACGGGCGATGAACATCGAAGGCCTGGGCGAGGCCTTGGTCGACCAGCTCATAGAGAAAAAATTGGTCGGGGCCGTCCCGGACATCTATTCCCTGAAATATGAAGACCTGGTTCCTCTTGAACGAATGGGCCCGAAAAGCTCGCAGAATCTGCTCCAGGAAATTGAAAAATCCAAGGCGAACGACTTCTCTCGTCTGGTTTTTGGCCTCGGCATACGCCATGTCGGAGAGCGCTTGGCCCAGATCCTGGCCGCTCATTTTCGCAATATCGAGAAGCTGGTTCATGCCTCGTCGGAAGAGCTGACGGGAGTGGAAGACGTCGGTCCGATCGTTGCCGAAAGCATCGTTTTCTTTTTCAGGCAGCCGGAGAACCTCGAACTTCTCCGGAAATTCAAGGAAGCCGGCCTGAATTTCTTCTCGAAAAAAGCGGAGGCCCGGAAAGACGAGCCCGTCTCCGGAAAAACCTTTGTCCTGACCGGAAAGCTCCAAGGCTACAGCCGGGACGAAGCCAAAGCCTTGATCGAAGACCTGGGAGGTTCGGTCGCGGATTCCGTCTCGAGCAAAACGTCCTATCTTGTCGTCGGAGAAGATCCCGGTTCCAAGTTGGACAAAGCTCGCAAGCTGGGCGTCCCGACGCTCACCGAAGCAGAACTTCTAAAGTTGTTAAAACCCTAACGTCCCTTCAGGCGGCGTGGGTGGCGCGGATGCTGCCCCGCGCCGCGACCATCATTTCTTCTTGGACCCGAAAAGATCTTTGGAAAAAAAACCTTTCAGCCCCTTTTTCTGTTCAGACTCTTCGCCCAGTTCCTTGAGCTCAGTGCGGGCGACCTTATGCCCGGCCTCGATCTCCAAGGCCCGCTCGAACTCCTTCTTGGCCCGCTTGAGAAGGCCCTCTCTTTTATAGAGAACGCCCAGGCCGACATGCCCTTCCGCGTTCCAGGGCTCAAGCTCTATGGCCCTCAAAAAATCGCGCTCGGCCTTATGGCTGAGAGCGAGAACCTTGGATTCCGCCATCGCCAGAAGAAGATAATAATCTCCCTTGTTATCATTGAACCTCACGGCCTGTTCCAAGAACATGACGGCCTCTTCATAGCGCCCCTGGCTCATGAGCGTCTTTCCCTGTCGAAAGCGGATCTCGGCATTCTTGGATTTGTCTCTATCGTCGTCTCTTATGACGGCCGTGCTCTTGGTCGCCACGGTCGGCTTTTGGTCTTTGCTGGTCAGGACCCGGTAAGACTTGGTGATGTAATCAAAAAGCTCTTCGATCTGGGCCTTGATCTCCGGGGTTACGCCCCGTCCGAATAGGTCCGGGTGAAATTTTCGGGCTAGTTGAAAATAGGCTTTCTTGATCTCGGCCTCCGGCGTCTGACGGGAGACGCCCAAAATCTGGTAATAATCCATCTCCGGAATTCTGCTTTTGAGCTCGAGGGCTTCGTCAATCTTTGCCTGAAGGCCGGCCGGAGGTGCTTCCGAGGCCTTGGCCGCCGCTCCTTTCGGTTTCTCCTCCTGGCGGACCTCCGCTTTTTTGGGCGGTTCTGCTTTTGAGATCGGCTCCGCTTTCGGCCGCGGCTCGGCCTTGATCTCGACTTTCTGGGCCTCTTCTTTTCGGACGTCCTTCTTTTTCGGCCTTTCCGCCAGCCGGACATCGATCAAATCCAGGCAGTAAAATAGGTACAGCGTCTTCCAGAGCTGATCCGGGGTGTCAACCTGCGAGACGAGGTAGGCTTCGCCGGCCGTCTTGCCGTTGATCTGATGGAGGAAATCCTTTTCGTCTTCCGTGAGCATATGAATATTGGTCTTCCCTTTCAGGACGGCCATTTTGTCCTCAAAGAAACTCTTGAGAAAAGGATGAAATTCCATTTCTCTGATCCCTCGTTCGATGAGGAGGGGGACATTCATCTTGAACTCAAAATCATAATCCAAGAAGCGCTCTCGCGGCCGGAAGATCATCTCGGCATCGAAATGGTTAAACAGGCTCAAGGTGATGGCGTTCATCTGGGCCATGAGCCCGTCGTACAAGTCCTTTTGAGAGATGATCTTCTTTTGGACCAGCACTTCCCCCATCATTTTTCCCGTCTGGATGAGTTGAGGGAGGGAGGATAGGACATCGCTCGAAATCTTGCCGATCTTATGGAGGACCTCGCCCAACCGCTCCTCAGGGACGCTCGTCCGGGCAAAGATCAGCCCTCCGTCCTGGAAGATCAAGGTCTTTTGAATGGGCCCCTTTTGAAAACTGAGCTGGCCGGTCTTCTGATTGAAGTGAATGTCTCTGAGATAAAATCCAATATGTGTCATCGGCGCCCATCTATTTTATATAAAATGGGGTCGGGGCTCAATATCTAAAGTCAATTTGGAGGGGAAGACCCCTTCCGGACACTCTTGGAAGGAAACCCTTGGCAAGGGTTTCCTTCCAACGCTCGCTTCGCTCGCTGCCATCCTTCCAAGGAGCATTAAGCGATGAATTCTTTTGTAGACACGTAGATCACTGAATCGAGGCTCGGGCGGGGCATGATACCCCCCCTGCGACCAAGGGGGCGGCTACCCCTTGGAACCCTCTCCGAGCGGCTCTCTCTTGGCAAGCCATGGGGCTTATTCGCCGCTCGTACATTTGCAACCCCCCCTGAAATGTGCTAATTTTTAGGCATGAAAATCGCACTGGCCCAAATATCCCCTCATCTCGGAAACATCCAAAGGAATTTCGAGCTCCATCTCCAGGCCATCGAAAAGGCCCGGCGGGAAAAGGCCGGCCTGCTCGTCTTCCCCGAGTTGAGCCTCACCGGCTATCTTTTGAAGGACCTCGTCGAGACGGCGGCCCTGGATCCGGATAAGTCCCCGATGTTCAAAGAGTTCAAGGCCTTGAGCCGGGACATCTCGCTCGTCCTTGGTTTCGTCGAAGAGAAGTCCCAGGAAAAGGGCCTTTTTTATAACTCCGCCGCGTTTCTGGACAAGGGAAAAGTCCTCCATATCCACCGCAAGGTATTTCTTCCGACCTCGGGCATGTTCGACGAGGGACGATTTTTCGCCCCGGGCCGAAATTTCCGGACATTTTCCACGCCCCACGGAAAAATGGGCTTGCTCATCTGCCGGGATTTTCTTCACTATGCCGCCGGCTACCTTCTTTTTGCCGGCGGCTCGGAAATTATCATCGTCGCGAGCGCCGCGCCCGGCCGCGGCCTGGCGGGCAAAAACGGATTTGCCACGAGCCGGATGTGGGAACTCATGGGGGAGGCCATCTCCCGGTTCTCCTCGGCCTTCGTCATCTACTGTAACCGGGCCGGCTTGGAGGACGGCATCGTCTTCGCCGGCGGATCCTTTATTTTCAATCCTTTCGGAAAACGTCTCGTCCAAGCGCCCTATTTCAAAAATGATTTTCTTGTCCAGGAGGTCGATCCGGCCGAGATCCGCAGGGCCCGCAAAAATTGGCCTTTCAAGCGGGACGACAAGCCCGAGGTGATCCTCGAAGCCCTCAAGAGGATTGTCCATGACTATGAAGATTGACTGTCCGTTTGCGGCTAAAATCTTGACCGTTTTTATCAAAGAAGAGCTGGCGAAATTCGGTTTTAAAAAAGGAGTCCTGGGCTTGTCCGGGGGCCTGGATTCCACGGTCTGCGCCTTTCTCGCGGCCAGGGCCCTGGGCCCGAAAAACGTCCTCGGGCTGATTATGCCCTACGGGACAAGTTTCGGCGAGGACGTCCGGGACGCTATCGGGGCGGCACGACTCCTGAAGATTCGCCACAAAACTATCGACGTCGCGCCGATGGTGGACGCTTACTTCAAAAAATACCCGACAGAAAACCGGGTGCTGCGCGGGAATAAGATCGCCCGGGAGCGGATGTCGATCCTCTACGATTTTTCCGGGCGCGAGAAAGCCCTGATTCTCGGCACGAGCAACAAGACCGAGCTTCTCATCGGATACGGCACGATCCACGGCGACTTGGCCAGCGCCATCAATCCCATGGGCGACCTCTACAAAACCCAGGTCCGGCAGATGGCCCGTTATCTCGAAGTGCCGGCGAAAATCCAGAAAAAGCTGCCGACGGCCGGCCTGTGGACCGGCCAGACCGACGAGGGGGAAATCGGGATGACCTATGCGGAATTGGATGAGATTCTCTTCCATCTCGTCGACGAGAGGGAGTCGAAAGAGGAGCTCCTGGCCCGCGGATTCCCGAGAGCAAAAATCGAAAAAATCATGTCCAAGATAAAAAGCTCGGAATTCAAAAGGCAGCTCCCGCCCATCGCTAAAATATCCTCGCGGACCATCGGCCACGACTTTCTTTACCCCTACGATTGGGAAAAGTGAGTCATGGGCGAGAAGACCCAAAACTCCAAGACGGCCGGCTTTCTCTACATCGTGGCCACGCCGATAGGAAACCTCGAAGACCTGACGTTCCGGGCCCTGCGCATCCTCGGAGAGGTCGATGCCATTGCCTGCGAGGACACCCGCCAGACCCTGAAGCTTCTGAACAAATACAATATCAAGAAAGCTCTCATCAGCTACTACCAGCCCCGGGAAAGCCAAAAGATCCCGGTTATCCTGGACATCCTTAGACAAGGGAAGAGCGTGGCCCTCGTCTCGGATTCGGGGACTCCCGGAATATCTGACCCCGGCTTTCGACTGATCCGCGAGGCCTTGAAGGCCGGAATTCATATCGTGCCCATTCCGGGCCCCACGGCCTTGGCGGCCGGCCTTTCAGCTTCGGGGCTTCCGACCCACAGGTTCTTATTCATCGGATTTCCGCCGCCCAAGAAAACGGCCCAAAAAAAATTGCTTTTGTCGCTTCATGAAGAACCTGCAACCCTGATTTTTTACCTTCCCAGCCGGAAAATCATCGATTTTCTCAGGCTTGGCCTGGAGACATTGGGCGACCGCCGGATCGTCATCGCCAGGGAGATCACCAAGGTTTTTGAAGAGTTCATAAGGGGAAGGTTCGCCGAAATCCTTGCTAGCGTCGAGAAACGGCATATCAAGGGGGAGATGACCGTTTTGATACAGGGGAAAGATTAAGATTTCCGATCCTTTTCAGATAAAAAAATCTATGTATTTTCTACATATTTTATTAATAAAGGAGAATATATTAGTTAGATGATATAAATATACTTGACAATATGCTACTCACATATTATATTGTAATAGAATTCTGAACACAATTTTTGGAGGTTATTAAATGGCGATTATCAGATGGACTCCCTTCACAGATATGGTCACCCTTAGGGAAAAAATGAACCGCCTGTTTGAGGACATGTTAACGGGCCGCAGCGAAGACAAAGACCTGACGGCCTCTACCTGGGCTCCTTCTGTGGATATTTACGAGACCGAGCACGAGCTCGTGATGACGGCCGAAGTTCCCGGCATCGACGAAAAGGATGTCGAGATCAAGGTCGAAGACAATACCCTGACCTTAAAGGGCGAGAGAAAGTTCGAAAAGGAGACGAAGGAAGAAAACTATCACCGCATCGAACGTTCCTACGGCTCTTTCTACAGGGCTTTCACCCTGCCCAACTCCATCGACCCGGACAAGATCCATGCCGAACATGAGAACGGCATCCTGAAAATTACGATGCCCAAACGACAGGAGCTCAAGCCTCGCAAAGTGAAAATCCTCAAGCCTTCTTCGCCCGAAAAGGCCAAGAAATAAGAGGGGCCTGCCCCGATCCCTCTAGGCCTGAGCGATCGTGATGGCCCGGACCTCCTTGGCCCCTGCTCTCAGGAGTTCCCGGCTGCACTCTTTCAGGGTCGAACCGGTCGTATAAACATCATCGACGAGGAGAACCGTCTTGCCTTGAATTTTCTCGCTCTTCAAAACCGTATAGACCCCCCGGACGCTTTTCACTCGCTCATCCCGCTCCAGGGAGGTCTGCGGCGGGACGTTTTTCATCTTCCTCAGCACGAGGTCTTCCAGAGGAAGGCCTTTCAGCTTGGACAGTTCTTTGGCCAGGACTCTAGCCTGATTGAATCCCCTTTTGCTTTTTCTCTTCGGATGGAGAGGCACGGGGATGAGCGCCTCCACGCCCCACCAGAGACTCTCTTCGCCCTTGAGAGACTCGAAGACGAAGCGGCCCAAAGGTCTCCCCAGGATTTCGTAGCCGCGGTATTTGAAGAGCAAGATGAGATCCTTCAGCTCGCCCTGATACAGGCCGCCGGACCGATGGACCGCGAAGGGCGGTCTCTCTTTGATGCAGGAAAGGCAGAGATGGGGCTCGCCGGCGCCTTCGAAAAACCGGCCGCAGCAGAGACAATACGAAGAGCGATGGGCCCGGATCTTGTCCAAGCAGGTCGGGCACAAAACCCTCTCGCCGGGCGTTTCGAGCAAAGCCCGGCAGACCTTGCAGAAAGAGGGAAAAAGGGCGAGTTCGACGAGCTTGGCGCTTCGGGCGAAGAGTCTTCTTAGAGAAACATTCAAGAGGTCTCGGACTCTGATTTTTCCTGGCATTCGATGCAGTAGGCCGTCCAGGGGAGAGCGTTCATCCTTTTTCTATTGATTTCTTTTTGACACATTTGGCAGCTGCCGAATTCTTTCCGCTCGATCCTCTTAAGGGCGGCGTCGATTTGGAAGAGCTGTTCCCGTTCCACATCCGAGAGACTGAGGAGGAATTCCTTCGTGTACGAGCTCTCCGCCTTGTCGGCGACATCCTGGGCGATATCGGTTTCCACCTCTTTGCTCTCGTTCCGGAATTCGCTCAGCCTTCGGACGATCTCATTGCGCCTGACGATGAGCTTTTTCTTGTAGACATCCATCTCTTTTTTGTTCAATTGCACCCCTTTATTTGGCATACTGTCTTCCTTTCATGATCGATATGGCACGATAGATTTGCTCCAAGAGCATCATCCGGCACAGCTCATGGGAAAAGGTCATTTTGGACAGGCTCAGCCGCAGATCGGCCCTGTCCAGGACCCGCCCGGCCACGCCCAAGAATCCTCCCACGACAAAGGTCACCGCCCGGACCGAACCCGTCGAACATCGCTCGAAAAAACGGGCCAGGTCTCGGGACGTCATCTCTTTTCCTTCATCGAAGAGGCAGACAATATAATCATCTTTGAAATGTTTTTCAAGCCCCCGGGCTTCCCGTTCCAAAATTTTTTGGCTAAACCGTTCGGCCAAGCCGCGGGCTTCCGGTGCCTCGATCAGCTGGCAGGGAATAAGCCCCTGGATCCTTTTCAGATAGAAGTCCTGGAGCCCCCGCAAGTCCTTGTTCCTGGTCCGGCCCGGCCAAAGAATTTTTAGCTTCATGGAGGCACCCCCAAGACCCTGTCAAAATCGCAGGGCGGTTCCGAGGGTCAATACAAAATACTGATTGAAAGAGAAAAAGTCAATATATTTTTAGCGCGCGTTCGCCGATATTCTTAAACGAACAGCCGGGGGGCATCCCCCCACAGTTTTTCCAGAGAATAGTAGTCCCGGGCCGGCGGGGAAAAGATATGGACGATGAACCAACCGTAATCCATCAGGATCCATTCTCCATGCCCCGCGCCTTCGACGCCGAGCGGCTTCAAGCGCTTGGTCTTGAGCTCCCGTTCGATATTTTCGTAAAGGGCGACATTCTGCCGGGAGGAACGGCCGTGCATGACGATGAAAAATTCCGTGAATGTGGCCGTGTCCCGCAGATCCATAACGCAGATCTTTTCGCCCTGCTTGGCCTGGCCGGCCTTGACGGCGGCCTTCACATCCGAAGGGAGATTCCGTTGAGTGATTCTCCCGGCCTTTGTCCTGACCATATGTGTCTTAATTTTTGCTTACCTCCTTATCCATGTCCCGGTTTCCGGGCCGACTCGTTCGAGGGAAACCCGAGGCTTCTCATTTTTCTTGGCGAGGGCTTTTGATAAAGCCCGTGCTTATGAATATAGCCCTCGACCACCGCCGGGACCAGCCCCGTTATGGACCGGCCTTCCCGGATCCGTCTCCGGATTTCGGTAGACGAGATATCCGCGGCGTCGATCGACAATAAAAAAATCCTGGTCCCGAGAAACCATTGTTCCCGGACCTTCTCCAGGCGGGAAACGGAACGGACCCGGCGCCGGTAAGCGACGCCCAAAACTTTTCGAGCTTGCCTCAAGCGGTACCCCGGCCGTGTCACGACGATAAAGAGGCACTGCTTGAGCACCCGTTCCCATTCCCGCCAAGTCTCGATCTCCAGGAAGGCATCGACGCCCAAGATAAAAAATGTCCACGCCCGGGGATAGATCTTTTTAATCCTGTTCAGGGTCAGGATGGAATAGGATTTTCCCTTAGCCCGGATTTCGACGGCGCTGGGAATAAACGCTGCGCGGCCTCGGATGGCCAGCTCCACCATCCTCAACCGTTCCTCTGGTGAGGCGATGCCGGCCGATTCTTTATGGGGAGGAATAAAGGAGGGGATAAAGAGAACCCGGTCGAGAGAGAACCTCTTCCGGACGGCGGCCGCCGCCCTGAGGTGGCCGTTGTGAACGGGATTGAATGTTCCGCCCAATATTCCGACCCTTTCTTTTTTCATGAGTCCGTCGATTCGGCCCCCCGGCGGAGATCCTGAAGCATCTTGGCCATGGCGGCGACAAGTTTCCCCAAGCCCTCTCCCCTGAGGGCCGAAACGGCGAAAAAGGGCAGCCCCTCTGCGGCGGCAAGCTTTTTCACGGCCTCCAGTCTTTTCTTGTCCCGGCCGAGCAGGTCGATTTTGTTCACCGCCAAGATTTGACGTCTCTTGGCCAGGCCGGGATTGAACGCTTCAATCTCCTTCATAACAATAGAATAATCCTGGACGGGGTCCCGGCCGGAATAAGGGGAGACATCGAGAATATGGACCAGGATCTTCGTTCGCTCGACGTGCTTGAGGAAGGCGACCCCGAGGCCATGGCCGAGATGCGCCCCTTCGATGAGGCCGGGAATGTCGGCCACGACAAAGCTCTTCATTCCCCCGAAGTCCACGACGCCCAAATGGGGGATGAGGGTCGTGAACGGATAGTCGGCGATGAGCGGCCTGGCCGCGGAAATTTTGGAGATCAGGGTCGACTTGCCTACGTTCGGGAATCCGATCAGGCCGACATCGGCAATCAGCTTGAGCTCGAGCCACAGATCCTTTTCCTCGCCGGGCCTTCCCGGCTCGTGCTCCCGGGGCGCCTGGTGCGTGGCGGTGGCAAACGAAGCGTTTCCCCGGCCGCCCTTGCCGCCTTTGGCCGCAACAACCTTCTGGCCGTGATGGAGAAAATCGAAAAGGATTTCCCCGCTCCGGATCTCTTTGACGATCGTTCCCACGGGCACTCGAAGCTCCAGGTTTTCGCCTTGCTTCCCCTGCCGGTTCCCGCCCTCGCCGTGGGCGCCGTTCTTGGCTTTGTTGATCGGATGGAAACGGAAATAGGCAAGGGACGTCAAGCCCTCATCGGCAACGAGGGTGACGCTGCCTCCGTTCCCGCCGCGGCCGCCGTCCGGCCCGCCTTTGGGGACTTTGTATTCCCGGCGAAAGCTGACGCTGCCGTTTCCCCCTCGGCCGGCCTGGAGGACGACTTTCACCTGATCAATGAACATCGCTGATAAAGACCCCTCTCTCTAAGGGGCTCGGGCCCGGACCGTGGATATTTTCCGGCAAAAGATCGAAGGTCGTCCCTTCGCCTGATCCTAGAAAATATTCTTTGATGACAGAGCTCGACGTTTTGAAAAGCTCAGCCGATGTCAATGGTCTAGCCCTGACCCCATTCTTGGCGGCGGACAAATAGAAACCGTGACGATGATGGAGCCCTCCGCTAGGCAGGAAGGACCGAGACAAACGTGCCCCTTTTGCCCTTCCCGTCGAACCGGACAATTCCGGCGATTCTGGCGAAGAGGGTGTCATCCTTCCCTCTCCCGACGTTGGATCCAGGCTTGAAAGGCGTGCCTCTCTGGCGGACCAGGATCGAGCCGCCTTTCACCTGCTGCCCGCCGTATTGCTTGACACCCAGTCTTTTCGAACGGCTGTCCCTTCCGTTCCGAGCGCTGCCTCCCGCTTTTTTATGAGCCATTTTTGCTCTCCTCTATTTGGACTTTTTCGGAGCTTTCGTTTTCGGTTTTTCCACAGCCTTGACTTTGACCGCCGGCTTGGCCTTTAGCTTTTCCGCCCTGGCCGCTTTTTCCTTAGCTTTTATCTCTCTCTTCGGCGCCTTCTTCTCCGGAGCTTTCGCGGCTTTTTCGACAGGGACGGCCTTGGGCTTCTCCGCGGGCTTCTCAGCCGGCTTGGCTTCCGGGACGGCCTTTTCCACGGGCTTGGTGTCGAGTTTGAGCTCTTCGGCAGGAACGGCGGATTTGTCGGCGATAATTCTTTCGATCCGGATTTCGGTCAACGGCTGCCTGTGCCCCCGTGTTCTCCTGAATTGTTTTCTTCGTTTTTTCTTGAAAACAAGAATTTTTTCGGCTTTCAGGTTCTTCAGGATTTCCGCCCTGATGACGGCGTTTTCGAGCACGGGCGTTCCGATGAGGGTTTTCTCTCCTTCTTCAATCAGGAGGACCCTGTCGAGAAGGATTCTTCGTCCAGCCTCAACACCGAGTTTCTCGATCTGCAGGACATCTCCCTCTTTGACAACGTACTGCTTTCCGCCTGTCTTAATCACTGCAAACATGTTTCTCTACCTTTTTCTAAAATTGAGATAAAAAAATGGGTCTTAAATTTAACATATGACATTGTTTATGTCAAATCGTCTCGGGGTCGTCTCGGGGCATGCCGATCGCCTTCCTTATCGATCATAAATTCAGGGAACGGGCGGCATTTACATCTCCTCGGAAGAATCTTCAAATATGTGATTTCAAAGAGGCGTCGGAATCGCCCCGAGGCCCCCCTAGCGGAGGGGGGCCCCGTCGGCTTTTCGACGGGGGGAACCGACGGGACTGATTCCCCAGGGGGCAGGGGGCGATTCCGACACCGATAGAAAATCACGCAAACGGAGATGCTTACTATCTCCTCCAAAAATTTGGACGAGATAGAATATTCTGATATAATTTCGGACAAATTCGTGGGCGGTTAGCTCAGCGGTAGAGCATCGGTCTTACAAACCGGGGGCCGCAGGTTCGAACCCTGCACCGCCCATACGTTATTTCCCCTGATAAATCAACTCTTTCCGAAGGCCGAGGGGTAGGCTAAATAGGCTCAAAAATGGCCGTTTTAGCCGCCGAAGGCGACAAGCGATCAGTCAAACCCGATTGGAATTATGTGATTAAAACGCTAAGATAAACAGGCGTGTCCCGGCGGAACAAGGTTTTATTCCGGGTGTGTTGTCGCGGTCAATTAACGCGGAATATCCCTGATCCGCCACGCCTGGGAAAGACGAATCAACCTCGCTAGGCACACCGCCCCCAACCCGACGTCAAGCCGGACAGGCAACGCGCGCCGCCGCACCTTCCGCGCTCGGACGGACCTCGGCATCGCCGCATGCACTGTGGCCCCATGCGCACGACCCCATCGGCACCGATGCTCAGCACTCCGTTGCGACGGCCGGGAATACGCAACGATCCATACGTTCATGGATGGGCACGCATGTCCACCGCCGTCATCAACCATGATCCCGGACAATCTCGGTCCTCAGCAGCTAACGATCGGCGGTCTGAACGGTCACCATATCGCCCACGGTGATCTTGACGGTGGCTTTCGCGTTGAGCGCAGTGTCCACTTCCACCTCGCCGCCCGCCGCGATGGGCCCGAAAGCTGCCTTTGCCTCGCCTTTGCCTCCGTAGGATTCCTCGTAGGTGCCGTTATCGAAATCCCACTGGGCAACCTTGCGGATTACATCGGCTTTGGCTTCGATGTCTACACCGTAGCCGCCGATCTTCACGCCCACCTTGAGCTTCGCCCCGAGGCTCAAGGAAGTCTCCAGTTTGTTATCGACCATGTCGTACTTGAGACCCGCGCCCGGCCCGAACAGCCAAGCTTCAAACTCGATCGTTTTCGCCGTGATCTTCAGCGACAGGAACTCTCCGGACGCTTCGAAGGACGCGTGATCCTCGATCCATTTGGACCAGTCAATCCCGGCGTCCCGAAAGTCTTTCTCCATTTGCGGCTTTTTCCGTCGGGCCTCCGCCTCTGCGGCACTGATATCCCTCGAGAGCTGCTCCTCCTCCTCGTGCGTGGTGCCCACGTATCTGAATTGGTCGCCGCAACTGATCAACGATCCGGCATAATAGGCATAGATCATATACGTCCGTTTCACCTTGACATATTCCCGCTCCATGACTCTCGGGTCGTTCATGATCCGAACGTAGAGCATGCAGATATTCCAGAACGCATCCAAAGTCGGCTTCATCTTCTGCGCATACTGGGGCGCGTAGAGGTTGACCCAATCCTTGTAGTAGTAATCTGAGATCTCGTTCAGCTTCTTCTGGTGCCTAAGCAACTCCTTTCGGCAGGGAATGTCATCCTTGCCATGCCGCCCGTTCGGGTGCTCCGTGTCCACCGGGAAGTGCTCAGTCTGTAGCTTGTCCCAGCGCGGATCAAAGAAGTCGTCCTCCTTCTGCACCATCTCATTGTATAGGGGGAAGATGGCGTCCACCTTCTCTTGAAACTCAGAGTAGTACTTGGCGAAATAGATCGCGTAGACGCCGTAGATGCGGAGGTAGTTGCCGTAGTTGGCTAGAACCAGTTGCGAACCGGAGTCGTTCAAGGCCGCCGGAGTCTCAGCTGCAGAGATGTCTTCCGGCTTGATCCCTTGCTCTTGCATTTCCTTCTTCAATTCCGCGATCGTCCGGTTCAGTTCCGCCTGGTTGGCGCCCGGCAGGCTTTTTGCGCTCTCCAGCATCTGAAGCGCTTGTCGCATCGCTTCCGCGGCCTGCTTTTTCTCCGCGGCTTCTTCCTGAGCCCGCCGGACTTCCCCGCTGGCCTTCGGGTCGATGCCCCGCCGTGCTGCGTCTTCCTTCTCAAACTTATCGCTCCTGTCCTCAATGACTTGAGCCCACTCGGCGATGATCGCCTGGTTCCGCATGTAGTCCGCAGGCGTGTTCATGTTCAGCTCCGGCAATCTGGGCATCACCATCTTCTCCTGGTCTACGAGCTTGCCGTACTTGGCGCGAATCCGGTTCGCCTGGCTCGGGAACTCGTCCTCGATGATGTCCGCGGTCGTCAGGGGCACTTCCTCCTCGAGCTTTCGGGCCTTCTGTTCCAGCACCTCCGTTGAGTCGTTCATCCCTCCTGATTTGTCTTCGATCTGCTTTTTTTTGCGATCCAGCTTATTCTTGACATACCCCTTGAACTTCGACGCCTTCAGAAGTTCAGCCTGGAACGCTCCCAGATTGTGCTTTCCGTACCAGTAGGTCGCCAGAACGCGGTGTGCGGCCATATTGTCGTTGTCCTCAAAGACGACCTTATCGGCGAGCGCCTTGGCCTTCTCATCCTCTTTCACATCGAGGTAGGCGTTGGCCAGGTTGAGCTTGGCGAGCGTGCTTTCCGGTTTAAGGGAGAGCGTGTATTCAAGGACCGTCACCGCATCGCCCAGCTCGTTCGATGTATGCAGTGCCGAGCCGAACAGGTTCGCCGTGCGCGGATTGCCGGGAGCGGTTTGAACCAGGATGGCCGAAGCCACTATCAGGGTGTCGAGTTTCTTCAAACCCGCGAGGGCGATGGTGAGCTTGCTCACCAGTCCGTCGATCATCTGCTTCTGGAGGGATGGGACGCTCTTGGTCGAGGCCAGTCTCCGGTTGATTTCCTCGATGATCTGCTTGCTCTTGAAATCGAGGTTCGCTTCGCAGACCTTCCGGTATTTGTCCGCCAGCGCGAGCACCGTTTCCTTGGTCGGCTTCGGCTCTCCTGCCAGGAGAACGGTCCATGACGCGAGGCAGGACATTGCCACAACGAAAAGTTTTGACGGTTTCCTCATCTTCTCCTCCTTGAATCCATGCCCGTCGCGGCGCTCCGTTCAGCGGGTCGGCGCGACTCACCGGCATGACTCGGATGGCTTCAAGGCATAAGATTTTGGTTTTTGCGATTGCTCGAGGTCTGACCGCTCTGAGCTACAAAACCATGCTGCCTTGCACGAAAAAATTGTATTCCCAGCCGTTGAACGATGTCAAGAACGAGGAGATTGCTGAGAAAGGAGATGTTCGCTGGATCGGCGTTGCGGATAACCGGAAAATCGCCGGACGTCAATAAAACCCCGTTCAATCTTGAAATCACCCGTCTTTAGAAATACTTACCAATCATCTCGTCCGCCTCTAAGGCGGCTTGCAACACGATTTGCGACGGCGACGGCATCTCGGCCACAAACCAAAGCTTCAGGTCTTCGATGATCCGTTCCGCCACGCGATAATGCATGATAAATGCGACGACCTTCATCATCGCGGCGCATATGCGTCGGCCCCAGAGAGGAAAGAGACTGTTTTTCGGTGAATCCCCCTGGGGAGTATGTTTGCTTGCGAAGCAAGGGATCGTTGTATTATAAGTTAGAGAGGGGTCACAGAATCCCCATTTCTCTGGCGAGTGCACCGCCAGGACTAGCCAGTGGAGCTCCGTTCATCCAGCAGTAGCCGCGAGTTCAACGGGATTTCCTCATCGCTGAGGTAGAGGTATGTGTCAAAAAGCGTCCGTCCTCCCACTCTAGCGTCATATTATCCTTTGTTGCAGCCTGTCATGAAAGAACTCAATGGTCGTCGGGCTCAAGCAAACGAGTTTTTTGATCCACAAAAGTTAATTTGAACTTTCACTGATGAGTGCTGAAAGAGTGATCTCTCGATTAAAAGCCTCTTTCCCCAAACGCTTCACCCACTCCCGGGGGAGATGAACGGTCACTTTCTGGATGAGTTCGCCTTGCTTGTTGATGTAGAGGTTCGTCTTCAACTGCCCATCTCCACGAGATACTATTGTCTGTACCTTTTTCATTGCTATTCTTAAGCTCTTTTCCTCCCTGATTTCTATTTCCGTTATTGAGTATTAATGGAAATACACCTACGTCAGGCGGCGAATTTCTTGATTTATTCAATTGCTTTTCAGGCTGATGAATGACAAACCGGGGGCCGCAGGTTCGAACCCTGCACCGCCCACCAACTGCGCTTGGGCTTCTCCAAAAAGACGCCCTCCCCGCGGAAGATGACCCAGGCGCGGCAAAAATCACCCCTGAAATCCCCTGGAAGGGCGGTTTTCTTTCGGGAAAAGACTGCTAACATCCTAGCGAGGAAATCGGCCGGCCTTGAGCTCCCTAGAATATTGAAAAAGCGGCATCGGGTTTCCGGCAAGCCCGGCTTTTCGCAACACCGATGCCCTGGAGATCGAGATCGTGACGATGCTGGTCGACCGGCGGGACGGTCCTGCCGAGCTTGTTAGGCAGAACGGGACATCCTTCCGGCTTGCCTTTGAGGAGCAGCGATGCGGGCAAAGCACAAGGGGAATTGAGGGGAGGGGACGGATGACTTTTCAAACGGCGAGGAAAGAAATAGAATAGGCTGGACAAGTCAAGACCATGCCAAACATTCGGATCCTGGTCGTCGAAGACGAAAGCCTCGTGGCCAAAGACATCCAAAACATGCTCAGAAGCCTGGGATATGAGGTGATCGACGTCGTGTCCACGGGAGAGGAAGCCATCCAGCTGGCCGAAGCGACCGCCCCCGACCTCGTTCTTCTGGACATCGTCTTGAAAGGGGAGGTCGACGGGATCGTGGCCGCGGAAAGGATCTGGGAGAGATTCTCCATCCCCGTCATCTATCTGACGGCCTACGCCGACGAGACGACCCTCCAGAGGGCCAAGGTGACCGAGCCGTTTGGCTATATCCTCAAGCCCTTCGATGAACGGGAACTGCAGACTACGATCGAGATGGCTTTTTATAAAGCCCGGATGGACCGAAAACTGCGGGAACGCGAAGAATGGTTGTCCACGGTCCTGACCAGCATCGGAGACGGCGTCATCGCCACGGATCATCAAGGCGCAGTCAACTTCATGAATCCCAGGGCCGAAAAACTGACCGGGTGGACACAGGCCGAAGCGTTCGGCAGGCCTCTCCGCGAAATATTTCCAATCGACCTTGAGACGAATGGCGGGATGAGCAGCCATTTGCCTCCCGTCCAGGAGAACGTCCTCAGCGCGCGAGACGGGGCGAAAATTGCGGTCGAAGAGACCCTCACCCCCTTCTCGAGCAACACAAAGGCACCCCAGGGAAACGTCCTCATTTTTCGCGATATCACCCGGAGAAAAACCGCCGAGGCCGAGCTCACCCGCAGCTGGGAACGGCTTCAGAAAGCCCTGGCCGGAACCATCCAAGCCATGGCCCTCACCATCGAAATGAGAGATCCTTATACGGCCGGCCATCAGCGGAGGGTCGGCAGGTTGTCCTGTACCATCGCCAGGGAAATGGAGCTGTCGGCCGACCGAGTGGAAGCCATCCAGATGGCCGCCGATATCCACGATGTCGGCAAGATCTATATTCCCGCCGAAATCCTCAGCAAGCCCGGGCAGCTGACGGAGATCGAATATTCGATCATTAAAACGCATCCCCAGGTCGGCTACGACATTCTCAAATCTATCGAGTTTCCCTGGCCCCTGGCCGAGATCGTCTATCAGCACCACGAGCGCCTGAACGGCTCGGGCTATCCCAATAGGCTCAGCGGCGAAAATATCCTGCTCGAAGCCCGGATCATGTGCGTCGCCGACGTTGTCGAGGCCATGTCTTCGCACCGTCCCTACCGCCCCGCCCACGGCATCGATAAAGCCCTGGACGAGATTCTCAAGAACCGCGGGATTCTCTACGATTCCCGCGTCGTCGATATCTGCATCAAGCTTTTCAAGGAAAAGCAATTCTCCTTTGAATCATAGAACGGGGAGCCGGTCCGGACGCTCCGGAAACGCTCCCGGGAACGATGAAAAAAGTCGCCTCCATCCTCTTGTTAACGGCTGCGATTCTCCTTTCGGCCGGCGGGATCGCCGGATTCGCCCTCCTCTTTGTCCGGGACATGAACGTCTTCTGGGTTATTCTTTCCCCCATCATTTTCGCCATGTATCAGATCCCGGCCGTCTTTTTTTTCCATTTGTGGAAAAAAAGCCGACGGAAGGTCTCGAAAGATAATCCTGGCGGGAATGGTTGAAGCGACCATGGAGGGTTTAGCCTTCCCGAGCCGCCAAGGATAAAAAGCGCCCCCGACGGGATTCGAACCCGTGTTGCTGCCTTGAAAGGGCGGTGTCCTAGACCTGGCTAGACGACAGGGGCGAGGAGAACGTGAGCCGTGCTGGACTCGAACCAGCGACACCCGGCTTAAAAGGCCGGTGCTCTCCCTCTGAGCTAACGGCCCAAAAATAGGCCATTATTTATAAAAGATAATGAGAAAAGAGTCAATCGAAAAGTTTTGATGACCGGCTCCTCTCCCTTTGGCCTCCTTGGTCCCGCGGAGGAGGAAGAAAGCGATGAAGGCCGGGCGGTTATGATCGGCCGGTCCCGCCTTTAGATCTGTTCCTGCTTGATAATGACCCAGCGGCCTTTATGAGGGAGGTTCAGGGTTTCATCCTTCAGTTGGTACATCTTCAGGTTAAGCCGCCAGTTCTCGGTCGAGCCGGCCTTGGTCTTCACTTCGACATCGACGTCTTTGGTATGGACCGTGCCTTTCAGGTCGCGGATGTTGGCCAACTGGCCCGCCCCGAGCGAGAAATCAGTGATTTTCTCTTCTCGGGAAGCCGCGGCCTTGGCTTCATTGTAGGCTTTTTTCAGCTCATTATGGAGGTTGGTTTCTTCGTCGAATTTCTTCTGGGCATCATCGACCTTCTTTTTGGCGGCCGCCTTGGCAGCGGCCGTCCTCGCCGAATCATACTCATCCTTGGCGAAATCGACGGCATCCTTGGCCTCCAAAGTCGGAGTGATATGCCCATCCATTTTTTTCTTGGATTCCAGCTCCAGTTTATTCAGATCCGGGAGTGGGGCGGGCACGATCTGTTCCTCGCTGACCTTGAGGATCTTCCAGCCGGACCACTCGATCGTCATGGGTTCAAGAGCCATCGTCGACATGGTCATGATATCCCTCATGGTCATCGCATCGAAATATCTAGCCAAGAGGCCTTGTTCAGGGTGGGTTTTGCAGCTCTGAAGCGAAAACAAAACGATAACCAGGACTAAAACGAAAAGACTCTTTCTCCTCATCGTTCCTCCTTCCAGTTGATGATATTCCTATTATTTCCAAATTTTACTTTTTTTTCAAGTAAAAAAGCAAGCTGAAATAATCGTCCTTCCTGGAAATGATTTCCGATGACCTGCAGCCCGACCGGCAGCCCCTCCCGGCTCCAGCCGCAGGGGACGGAAATGGCCGGACAGCCGGCCAGGTTCGCGGAGACCGTGAACATATCGGAAAGGTACATGGCGATCGGGTCTTTCTTCGCTCCGACCGGGAAGGCCGGCTCCGGCGCCGTCGGCGTCACGATGTAATCGACCTCGGCGAACGCCCGGTCAAACTCCCGGCTGACCAGCTGCCGTGTGCGCCCGGCCTTGAGATAATAGGCATCGTAGTACCCCGAGCTCAGGGCGAATGTCCCCAGGAGGATCCGCCTTTTGACTTCCTCGCCGAAGCCGCTGGTCCGCGTCTTGAGGTACATCTCCCGGAGGTTGGAATACTCGGGATGGCGGTACCCGTACCGGACGCCGTCATACCTGGCCAGGTTGGAGCTGGCCTCGGAAGGCGCGATGATATAATAGCAGGGAAGGGCATACTCCCACGAAGGGAAATCCATTTCGATGAGCTCACCACCCAGGTCCTGGAGGCTGTTCAAGGTCTTCCAGTAGATGTTTTTCACCTCCGGGTCGATCTTCTCAATCAGTTTCTCCTTGAGATGAGCGGCCTTGAACGGCCCCAGTTTTTCTTTCATTTCCTTCGAAAAATCCGGCACCGGCCGGTCGGCCAGCGTGGAATCTCTCCCGTCGGGGCCGGAGATGACCTGGGTCAAGAGGGCACAGTCTTCGACAGTTTTTGTGAGCGGGCCGATCTGGTCGAGGGACGAGGCATAAGCGACCAGTCCATATCGCGAGACACGGCCGTAGGTCGGCTTCAGCCCAACCACGCCGCAAAAAGCTGCCGGCTGCCGGACTGAGCCTCCCGTGTCGGAGCCCAAGGCTGCCGCCGCTTCGCCCGCGGCCACGGCCGCCGCCGAGCCGCCGCTCGAGCCGCCGGGGACGCGGCTCAAGTCCCAGGGATTCCGGGTGACAAAGAAGGCCGAGTTCTCCGTCGACGATCCCATGGCGAACTCGTCCAGGTTGGTCTTGCCGATGAAAATCGCGTCTTCGGCGGCGAGCTTCTCGACGGCCGAGGCGCTGTAGGGCGCGACATAATTCTCCAGGATGCGCGATCCGCAGGTGGCTCGCATACCCTTGATCAAGATGTTGTCTTTGACCGCAATCGGGACGCCGGCCAGGCACCCCTTGTCCTTTTTCCGGTCCAAGGCTTTGGCCTGCTCCAGGGCCTTCTCGCCCTCCACCGAAAGAAACGCCGCAACCTCCAGCTCCCGTCGTTCAATCTGTTCGAGGAAAGCCCGGACAACCTCTTCGGCCTTGACCTCTTTGGCCGCCACCAGAGACCGGATTTCGCTCGCGCCCAGAGAAGTCAGGCTCATTTCTCTTCGATCACCTTGGGGACTTTGATAAAAGGCGCATTCTTCTCCGGGGCGTTGGCCAGGACCGATTCCAGAGGTTGGGATTGCCGGACTTCATCGGCACGGAAGGGCAGGGAAAACGGAAGATGAAAACCCGGGGCCTCGGACGGAACGGGCAGCTCGATCTCATCGAGCCGGCCGACCCATTCCACGATCTTGGCCATCTGAGGGGCAAGCACCTTCTTTTCCTGCTCCGTCAAATGGAGATGGGCCAGGGCGCAGACATGGTCGATATCGAGGCCGGATTTCATGTGATGGCATTATAGGAAGAACGGCCGGAAAAATCAATTTGGTCCCGGAAGCATCTTCGGTTGTGCGATTTCAAGGAGGCTTTGGCATCGCCCCTGATGCCCCCGTAGCGGAGGGGGGCCCCGGGATCGGGGACACACACTGTGTGTGTCCCCGATTTCCTAGAATTCTGTTTCCCAATCAAGAAACGCCCTCTCGTAGATTCATCGCCAGATGCTCCTTGGAAGGATGGCAGAGAGCAAAGCGATCGTTGGAGGGAAACCCTGAATAAGGGTTTCCCTCCAAGAGTGTCCGAGGGGACTGGTTCCCCAGGGGGCTGGGGGCGACTCTAATGCCTCCTTGAAATCGTATATTTGGAGTTGCTTCCCACGGATTTTTTCGAATAACGATCCTCCCTTCACCTGCCGAAACGGGTTATCGGCCGAACCCCAATTTTGATTTGTTTCCGGATTCCGTTTGTGTTATATAATGTTCTCAATTTTTCTTTATAATTAAATTCATTATACGAGGTTCATCATGCCACAAAAGGGTATCATAGAATCGATCGTGGCCGGCTACAAGAAGGACCCCGCCCGCCTCATCGACATGGTCAGGGATATCCAGAAAGAGCTCGGCCAGGTCTCCGCGGAATCCGCCGCCAAAATCGCGGCGCTTCTCAACATCTCGAAAGTGGATGTCGAGGGCGTCGTGACATTCTACCACTTCTTCTCGACGGCCCCGGCGGGAACGTATGCCGTCTACCTGAACACCAACATCGTCGCCGACATGAAAGGCCGAAAGGCCGTCGCCGAAGCCTTCGAGAAAGACGCCGGCGCAAAATTCGGCGGGACCACGGCCGACGGCCTGATCGGCCTGTATGAGACATCCTGCATCGGGATGAATGATCAGGAGCCTTCGGCCATCATCAACGGCGTGGTCTTCACCAAGCTGACCAAGGCCAAAGTCAAAGAGCTCGTCGCCGCCATGAAGGCCGGCCAGGATATGCAGAAGCTGGTCAAAACCCGAGGCGACGGCGCCAATCAATCGAATCTCGTCCGGGCCATGGTCTGCAATAATATCCGTAAAAAGGGACCCGTCTTGTTTGCGCCCTTCAAATCGGGCGCGGCCATCAAAAAGGCGGTAACCTGGACCCCCGAAGACGTAATCGCCGAAATCAAAAGGTCCAACCTGCTCGGACGCGGCGGGGCCGGGTTTCCGACCGGCCTGAAATGGGAGTTTTGCGGCCGAGAAAAAGCCTTTCCCCACTATGTCGTCTGCAATGCCGACGAAGGCGAGCCCGGGACGTTCAAGGACCGGGTCATCCTGACCGAGCTGCCCCACCTCCTCTTTGAGGGCATGGCCGTTGCCGGCTATGCCGTAGGCGCTCAAGAAGGGATCCTCTACCTCCGTGCGGAATATGCCTATCTCAAAGCCCACCTCGAGAAAGTCCTCGATGGCCTCAGGAATAAAAATCTTCTCGGCAAAAATATCGCCGGAAAAAAGGGCTGCCATTTCGATATCACCCTGAAGCTTGGCGCCGGGGCCTACGTCTGAGGCGAGGAATCCGCGCTGCTCGAATCGGCGGAGGGAAAGCGCGGCGATCCAAGAGACCGGCCGCCGTTCCCCGTCACCTTCGGCTACCGCGGCTTCCCCACGACCGTAAACAACGTCGAGACGCTGTGCGCGGCCGCCCGAATCTTGGACAGGGGCGCCGGCTGGTTCAAGCTGATGGGCACGCCCAAATCGGCGGGGACGAAGCTCCTCAGCGTCTCGGGGGACTGTGCCAGGCCCGGCGTTTACGAAGTCGCCTTCGGCCTGAAGGTTCAGGATCTCTTGAAAATGGCCGGCGGCCTGGACGCCCAAGCGGTCCAGGTTGGCGGCCCTTCGGGAACGTGCATTTCCCGAGGCCAGTTCGAGCGCAAGCTGTGCTTCGAGGACCTGCCCACGGGCGGCTCGGTCATCGTCATCGGGCCCCAGAGAGATTTGTTTGAGGCCATCCACAACTTCATGGATTTCTTTATCGAGGAATCGTGCGGCTGGTGCGTGCCCTGCCGGGCCGGCAACATCCTTCTCAAGAAAAAGCTAGAAAAAATCACGTCGGGAAAAGGAACCGCCAAGGACCTCCAGGAGATCGAGTCCTGGGGGAAGACCATCAAGGCCATGAGCCGCTGCGGCCTCGGCCAAACCTCTCCGAATCCCATCCTGACGACGCTCCAGAATTTCCGGGAGATGTACGAGGCCAAGGTCCGCAATGACAAGGACTTCATCTCCGAGTTCGACCTGGCGGCGGCCGTCAAAGCCGCGTCGAGCCTGACGGGTCAGAAGCTCACGGAGGCCCACCATGAATAAGATCAAATTCACGATCGACGGAAAAGAGTGCTTTGCCGAGCCGGGACAGACCATCATGGAAGCCGCCAAGGCCAACGGCGTCTACATCCCCGCGCTGTGCCGATATGAGGGACTCAAGCCGGCCGGAAGCTGCCGGGTTTGCACGGTCCGGGTGGGCAGGGGCCATATGGCCGCTTGCACCCAGCCGGTGGCGGAAGGCATGGTCGTCGAGAACATCGTCCCGGACCTGGAAGACATGCGGAAATCCCTCATCGAAATGCTCTTTGTCGAAGGCAACCACCTCTGCCCGACCTGTCAAAAAAGCGGCAACTGCGAGCTGCAGGCGCTGGCCTACCGCTACCAGATGCTCGTCCCGCGTTTTCCCTACCAGTTCCCGGTCCGGCAAGTCGAGCCGGTCGGGCCCCACCTGCTCCTCGAACAGAACCGCTGCATCCAATGCCTGCGCTGCGTGAGGGGAGTCAAGACCACAGACGGAAAAGCCGTCTTCGGCTCCGTGAAAAGGTCCGGGAAAAAGAAAATCGCCTTCGACCGCGATCTCGCAGCCGGCCTGTCCGCCGACGCGGCCAAGAAGGCCATGGACCAGTGCCCGGTCGGGGCCCTCCTGAAGAAAGAAATCGGTTTTATGGTTCCCATCGGAAAACGCAAATTCGACCAAAAACCGATCGGCAGCGAGTTTGAGGACAAACGGAGTTGAGGAGAGACGACCATGACTAAACCCATCATTGCCACGGCCTCTTTGGCGGGCTGTTTCGGCTGCCACATGTCGGTCCTGGACATCGACGCGAAGATCCTCCAGCTGATCGAGCTCGTCGAGTTCAATAAATCCCCGATCGATGACATCAAGACCTTCACCAAGCCCTGCGACGTCGGGCTGATCGAAGGCGGCTGCGGCAACAGCGAGAACGTCGAAGTCCTGCGCGACTTCCGGAAGAACTGCAAGGCCCTGGTCGCGGTCGGCGAATGCGCCATCATGGGCGGCCTGCCGGCCATGCGCAACGGGATTCCCATCCAGGAATGCCTGGAGGAGGCCTACCTCCGCTGCCCGACCGTGGATGACAAGATCATCCCCAACGACGAAGAACTGCCGATCAGTTTGGACAAGGTCTATCCCCTGCACGAGATCGTCAAGATTGATTACTTTCTGCCCGGCTGCCCGCCGTCCGCCGACCTCATCTGGGAAGCGCTCACCGCCCTTGTCGGGGGCAAGCCCCTCGGCTTGACCTACAACCTCATCAAGTTTGACTAAAGGATGAAGACCATGGCAAGAAAAATCACAATCGAACCGGTGACAAGAATCGAGGGCCACGGCAAAGTCACGATCCGCCTCGATGACAGCGGCCGGGTCGTTCAGTCCAGGTTCCACATCGTCGAATTCCGGGGCTTCGAGCGATTTGTCCAAGGCCGTCCCTACTGGGAAATGCCGGTCCTGGTCGAGAGGCTGTGCGGCATTTGCCCGGTGAGTCATCACCTCGCCGCAGCCAAAGCGGCGGACGTGATCGTGGGCGTCGGCCCCGACGGGCTGACGCCGACGGCGGAAAAAATGCGGAGGCTGATGCATTACGGCCAGATGTTCCAATCGCACGCCCTGCACTTTTTCCATCTGGCCTCGCCCGATTTGCTCTTCGGCGCGGACGCCGACCCGGCCATCCGCAATGTCATCGGCGTCGCCCTCAAACATAAAGATCTGGCTGTCCAGGGAGTCCTCATGCGCAAGTTCGGCCAGGAGATCATCCTGGCCACGGCGGGGAAGAAAATCCATGGAACGGGCGCCATTCCCGGCGGCATCAACAAGAACCTCAGCCTCGAAGAACGCGATTCGTTTCTCAAGGCCCCGGACCCGATGAACGTCGACAAGATGATCGGCTGGGCCCAGGGAGCCGTGGACTTCTTCAAGGACTTTCATCAAAAGAACAAAGACCTGATCGACGGCTTCGCCGCATTCCCCTCCAACCATCTGAGCCTGGTCCGGAAAGACGGTGGGCTCGACTTTTATCACGGCGTCCTGCGGGCTGTCGATGCGGACGGCAAAAAAATCTTGAATGACGTCGATTACCGGAACTACTTGGATTACGTCGGTGAGGAAGTCAAATCCTGGAGCTATATGAAGTTCCCCTACCTCCGGTCTCTGGGAAAGACAGACGGCTGGTACCGCGTCGGCCCTCTGGCGCGCCTGAACACATCCGATTTCATCCCTACGCCCCTCGCCCAGAAAGAATTCGAAGTCTACAAAGCCTACACGAAAGGCAAGCCCAACAATATGACGCTTCACTCGCACTGGGCCCGGCTGATCGAGCTGCTGCACTCCGGAGAGGTCATCAAAGAGCTCCTGCTCGATCCCGACCTTCAAGGCGAGGCCCTTTTAAAAAAAGGCCGGAAAGCTCATGAAGGCGTGGGATTGGTCGAGGCGCCGCGCGGCACGCTGTTCCATCACTACCGCATCAACGGCGATGACCAGGTCACGATGGCCAACCTCATCGTCTCCACCACCAACAACAACGAGCCCATGAACAGGGCCGTCCACTGGGTGGCCAAGAACATCCTGGAGAAAAAGCCGGAAATCACGGAAGGGATGCTCAACCGCGTCGAGATCGCCATCCGGGCCTACGACCCCTGCCTGAGCTGCGCCACCCATGCCCTGGGAAAAATGCCGCTCGAGGTCGAGCTTTACGATTCGCGCGGACGCCTGCTGGATTGCAAAAAGAAATAAAGGTTCTCATCTACGGAATTGGAAATCCAGGCCGTCGCGATGACGGCCTGGGGCCCCGGTTAATCGCCCGGCTTCAAGAGGAGGGCGCCGCGGCTGCCGACCTCGAAATTCGCTACCAGCTCAACATTGAGGAAGCCCTGAAGATCAAGGACTACGATGTCGTGGTCTTCGCCGATGCTTCCAAAGAAATCGATTCTTCCTGGAAGTTTCGAGAAATCGGTCCTTCCGAGACCATTGCCTTTACAACGCACGAGATGTCTCCGGAATCCGTGCTCGCCCTGTCTCAGGAACTTTACGGCCGCACGCCGAAGGCCTTTGCTCTCGCCATAAAAGGATACGACTGGGAGATGGGCGAATCCCTGTCGGAAGAAGCCGAAAAGAACCTCTCGCAGGCGCTGGAGTTCCTGACAGATTTTCTTAAAAGTCCCCGGATGGCCCTCAAATGAACATCATGGCCGTCGAGGCCAAAAACATCTATAATTTGGGCGAAGGCTTGAACGAGGAGATGGCCTGCCGCCTTCCGGCCGTCGTCAAGAAAACTCGAGAGTTGTTGAGAGAGTGCTAATGTCCGAAAAGACCTTGAAACACAAAGAAGTCATCGTCATCCAAGACATTCTCGGCTCCAATAAAAAGATCGCCGCCGAGATCCGCTCCAAGCTCGAGGCCCGGGGAATCCTGACCGTCAATTTCATGAGCTCTCCCGGGGCGGGGAAGACAGCGCTGCTTGAAAAAATCGCCGATCGGCTGAAGTCCGGCTACCGGATGGCGGTGATCGAAGGGGATATCGAAACCGAGCGGGATGCAGAACGGATCAGGGCCAAGGGCGTTCCGGCCTGGCAGATCACGACGGGCGGGGCCTGCCATTTGGAGGCCAAGATGGTGGCCAAAATTCTGCCCGAACTGCCCGCTGGGTTGGATTTTCTGTTCATCGAAAACGTCGGCAATCTCGTCTGTCCCGCCGGCTACGAGCTGGGAGAACGCCTCCGCTGCGTCCTTCTTTCGGCCCCGGAGGGCGACGACAAGCCCAAGAAGTATCCCAAGGCCTTCACGACGTCCGACTGTCTGATCCTGACTAAAACCGACCTGATTCCCTATCTTCCCTATGATCAGGAAAAGGCGAAAAAAGAAGCCCTGGAGCTCAACCCCCGTTTGAAGGTTTTCGTGACGTCCGCCGTCACGGGACAGGGTCTCGATGAGCTCGTCGATTTTTTCATCGCCTCGCTCCGCCGGCCGCCCCATGCATGAACTTTCGATCATCGCCAGCCTCTTCGAGATCCTTCTTCAAAAAGCCGGAGAACAAAAAGCCCTGAAGATCACGGGCGTGAAACTGAACGTAGGGAAGCTTTCGGGCGTCATGCCCGAAGCTCTCGAAACGGCCTTTGAGTTCTACAAAAAAGGGACGATCGCCGAGACCGCGGAGCTGGAGATCGAAGAGATGCCGCTCAAAGTGCTTTGCCAGGATTGCGGCTTGGAGGCGCTCAAAGACAGTTATATTTTTGTTTGCCCCGCCTGCGGCTCGACAAACCTGAAAATCCGGCAGGGGACCGAGCTTTTTCTCGAAAAAATCGAGCTGGAAATCGAATAAAAATTGGATAGTTCCTTTTTCGGTTCTCTTCCATTTCGTGTGGGTAGAAAAGGGAAACGATCCGGGAACGGACGAAGCGACCATGGAGGGTTTAGCCTTCCCGAGTCCTCCTTCGAGGGCAGCCGGCTCGGAAGAAGCCGGCCGGCGAAGTTGTCCGAGCTTCCCGGCGAACGTCCGTAAAATCGAGGCCGGGAAGCGAGTTCTTCGCCGCCGAGAAGGAGGGCTCGGGAACGGCGTGAAAAACCCGGATGGGGAGCGAGGCCGTTTC
>JAPKZH010000443.1 GCA_026393905.1 Candidatus Aminicenantota bacterium | reverse complement strand
GCTCTGGGTTGGCCTTCCTCGATCTGGAAAGTGACCGAAGTCGTGAAAATCATCTCGCGCGGCTTTCCATCGATCACCCTGGGCTCATAGACCCACTGCCTCACGGCGTCCATAGCCGCGTGATCTAACATGGGTATTGATCTCAATACTTTCAACGACCCGACGCGGCCGTAAATATCGGTCGTGGCTTCCAGAATCACCAGCCCCCCCACTCCTGCCTTGTAGGCATCTTCGGGATAAACAGGCTCCACACGCTTGATGAGCCGGGGTGCCTTGATCTCGCCGATGGCTCTCACAGGCTCCTCACCAGGTTCCGGTCTCTCGAAAACTCTGGCGGTCCGCCCTGTTGCCTGGTCTGCCGTCCAGCCGAGGATCCGGAAAGAGACAAAGTAGGGCTTGCCCTGCTTGTCTTCGAACCCGAAGACGGCGATGTTTTTCTCGGGGATGGAGAATTCGGTATTCAAAAGGTTGGTCTTGTCTTTCCCGCTCTGCTCAAAGACCTCGAGCCGGAACTGAAGTTTCCGGGCGACATCAATGGGCGTGATCAGGATCAGGTATTCCTTGCTGTCCAGACGAAACATGTGGAACGTTTTTTCGTATTTGTCTTTCGGCCAGCTGAAGTCTGCTTCCGTCAGGAGCCTGGCATCTTTGAGATTGAAGGTCTTACGGATCTGCTTCTGCTCCTCGGCCAGGTCGAATTCCGTTTGGATCGTTGCCGTGATTCTATATTGGAGATAGGAAGAGGTGACGACCTTGGTCGGCTCGGACGCGCCTTCCTTGATCCCCTCGAATATCCTCATTTTCATCGCCCACCCGACGGGATTCTCGCTTACAAATACGATTTTCGCCGGGACATTGGAGCTTGTCGAGGTCGCCTGCCCCCCAAAAATTCCCAGAGCCGAACCGAAAAGAAGAACAGCCGGAACCAGCGTTATTTTTTTCATCATGATTTCCTCCTTTTATATGTTTTTTCCGGCCCAGACGATGATGATGTTCGAATCGCGAGGCTGAAAGATAAACGTCTGGGCAGGCTCATTGTCGATCTTGACATAGTGGATCTGAACCTGCTCGGTTTCTGCCGGGCTCGGCCCGCCTTGTAAAGATTTTTCGGGCCGGGGCTTCCGGAAGAGCCAGAAATTCACGGCCGCGGCGATCAGCAGGACGGTGACGGCCGCGACGGCCAAGCGCCATATTTTTGCCATGGCCGGTTTTGAGAAAGAGCTTTTTTCGCCTTTTCTTGTTTTTTCTCCGAGCTTTTCTTTTATAGAAGGCCAAAAGCGGTCCAGGTCGCCCACGTCATCAACCTGCACCAAAAGCAAACGCGCTTCCTCCCGGCTCACCAGCCGCTTCCGGCAGCCCGGGCAGCTTTCCATATGATTTCTTAACAGCCGGCCCTTCCAGGCACGGAAGGGAAGAATTCGATAGATAAAATCAATGAGGATCGAGTGTCCCATGGCTTTTCTCCAAAAATTGCCTGATTTTTCTCCGGGCGTTGAAAAGATAGACCCTGGCCGTGGACGCCGAGCAGCGGAGGACCTCGGAGACCTCGACCGCCGTAAACCCCTCGTTAGCCCATAGGCAGAGGGCGGTCCGCTCTTTCGGGCTGAGCTGTTTAAGGATATGCTGGGAAAGATGTCTCTTTTCCTCGGGATTATAGGCCTCGGTGGCAAATCGTCCGGAAGACTCATTTTTCACTTTGCTGGTGAGGTTCCGAAAGCGTCGTTTTTTCTTGAGCACGTCCAGGCAGCGGTGGAAGAGGATGGCATACAGCCAGTTCCTGAAGCTGAGCCGGGCATCGAAATGTTCGAGGTTGCGGAAGATTTGGATGAAGGTTTCCTGGCAGGCATCCTCGGCATCTTCCCGATTTCCTAATATATTCATGGCTACGGCCATGGCGGAAGCCTTATACTTGTCCACGATCTTCTTGAATTCCTCCCCGTTTCCCCGCAGGCAGGCCGTGATCCAATCGTTGTCTTCCATGGAAGCCGCTAGCTCACAGTCCAGTATATATTACGACACGATTTTAGAGAACGTTTAGGGGCGACAACCAATTTGGAGGGGAAGACCCCTTCCAGACACTCTTGGAAGGAAACCCTTGCTTAGGGTTTCCTTCCAACGGTCGCTTCGCTCCCTGCCTTCCTTCCATGGAGCATTAAGCGATGAATCCTTTTGTAGACATATAGATGACAGAATCGAGGCTCGGGCGGGGCATGAAGCCCCGCCCTGCGACCAAGGGGGCGGCTCCCCCTTGGATCCCTCTGCGAGCGGCTCCCCGTGGCAAGCCACGGGCCTATTCGCCGCTCACCACGGGTTGTCACTTGATCTTTTTGATGAGCTGGTCGGCCATGTCCTTAAACTGGGGATGGGCGGCGGCCTTCTCGGCCATCTCCAAAGCCTCAGTCCTGCGCCCCGCGTTGAAATATCCGGCTGCGGCATCGTAGTAGCCCGTGGCTTTGGTGGCCTCGAGGACCTTGAGCTGCTGCTCTTTCTTGGCGATCATCCTCGCCTTGCGCTCCTCGGAGAGCGAGGAAATTTTGATCTGTCTGAGCCTTTCGGCCACGATGCTTTGGCTCTGACCGACGGCGACCGTCGCCTGGGAAAAAAACAGGGCGGAATCCAGCCATTTCTGCTTCTGGGCGTAGACTTTGCCTAGGCCGAAGAGTGCTTCGGTGTTTCCGCCGTACTTACAGGATTCCAGGAATTCCTTCTCGGCCTTGTCGAATTCGTTCTTTTCAAAGGCGATCGTCCCGGCCAGGCTGAACACCTCGTTGTTGGTCGGAAGCCGGCCCTTGGATTCTTCGATGTTGAGCTGGGCGTTATCGTTGTCTTTGAGCTCATGATAGATCCAGGCCAGCCAGTAGTGACTCTCGCCCATCAGATAGAAGCCCATGGCCACGAGCTTGTTCAAGACCTCGATGGCCTCCTGATACTTGCCCATATAGCTCAGGCAGATCGATTTTCCCAGAAGGGCATCCCTGTAGGTAGGCGCCAGGGCGATCGTCTTTTCGTAGTAGTCAAGGCCTTTTTCGAATTCCTCGGTGGCCATATAAATGCTGCCGAGATAGATCGTGACCTGGGGCGATTCGGGAATTCCATCCATGGCTTTCAAAAAGTCTTTTTCCGCTTCCACCAGATTCTGCGCCCGCAAGGCCAGTTCTCCCAGGTGATAATAGGCTTCATAAAATTCGGGGTCCGCCCCGGCCAAGGCCTCGAGCAGTTTCGGGTCTTCCCGGAGATCAGCGGTGGCATTTTTATATTTAAAGAGGATCGAGTCGGGGAAGAGCTTGGTGAAACCCGAAAGCTCCTCTCTTTGATCGAGGTAATTCGCATAACTCGTAAAAAAGGTCACGTACAGATAGGCATAGTAATCCTCGGCCTGGGCTTTGAGCCTCATGTCGTCCTTCAATTGGACGTTCTTCAGGACATCAGCGACAACTTTCACGGTCCCTACGACATTGATATCCCTCATGATGCCCTTGGTCTTGGGAGCCATGGTGTCCGTCAGCTCGACATAGGGAGCAAAGGCCCGCAGGGACGGATTGTTCTTAACAACATCCTTCGCTCTTTGGACATATTTGTTATCCAAGAGCCCCAGCTCTTTCTGCCTGACCGACATGAGAATCAACGTTTTCAAATAAGGAATCAGGATCTTATTTTTTACGGCCGGTCGGGCAGACAATTCTTGATAAATTTCGATCGCCTTTTTGAAGCCGACATAACAGCCTTTTTTAAAGAGAGCTTCGGCCTCTGCCGCCTTGTCCTCAAGCTCCGGAGCCGCGGTGGGCGGTGTCACCTTCACCGCCGCTTTTGGGGCGCAGCAAGTAAGGACGATCAGGCCCAAAACCGCAGGAATGATTCGGCAAAGCCGTTGTGCCGCATATCTAGCTTTTAAGTCCATGTTGCCCTCTTCAGCCAACAAAGATTTCCCTGAGATTGCCACGCTCCCTACGGTCGCTCGCGATGACAGATCCGTTACCCATGAGGAGCTTAGACCCCATTTATTCTACACCTTAAATGACCGGGGTCAAATGACCGGGGTCACAAATAACCGGGGTCAAAGCTACTCGTTACGCATCCTCCCCTGGCAAATCTTGCGTAACGAGTAGCTTTGACCCCAATGATTACGCCGATCCTCAATAAAGCGTTTAGCTCAATTTGCCCTTGATAAATTTCCTCGCTAGGATAAAAATATCCTTTCTAAATGATCGGGGTCATGCCTGCCTATTGGACATAGAGATTCGCCGAGGATGGAGAGTGTCAAATGGGCCGGCTTGATCCTATCTTTCAAGGAGGAACGATGAATAAATTAAAGGTCACTCTCGTCACCATTCTTTTTGTCCTGCTGGCCCTGCCGTTGGCTTCGGCCCAAACCCAGAATCAGGCCGCAGCTAAAAGCCAAGCCCAAACCCCGGCCAAAGAGGAAAAAGCCGCGCTCAAGGCTCCCCGCCCGATCGAGCTCTTGGACATCCTGGCCTGGAAATCCATTTCTAGCACAGCCCTATCCACGGACGGCCAGTGGTTCG
The DNA here is from genome assembly GCA_026393905.1 of Candidatus Aminicenantota bacterium. Taxonomy (GTDB): domain Bacteria; phylum Acidobacteriota; class Aminicenantia; order Aminicenantales; family UBA4085; genus JAPKZH01. The sequence goes on along the minus strand of JAPKZH010000443.1, from coordinate 6,847 downwards.
CCTATCGCCTCTCGCCGACGGAAGGCGACGGCGAAGTCATCATCCGGCAGACAAAAGGGACCAAGGAATTTAAGTTCCCCGCCGGCGAATCCCGCTTCGGCCTTGTCTCCTTCTCGGAAGACGCCAAGTATTGCGCCTTCTTGGTTTATCCCAACGCCAAGGAAGCCAAGGCGCTGAGAAAGGAAAAAAAGCCGGCCGTCACCAAGGCCGCCCTGGTCAACCTGGCGACGGGCGAAAAAGCCGAATACGACAAGATCAAAAGCTTCGCCTTCTCGAGAGAGAATCCGGCCTGGCTGGCCCTGCTCAAAAATGCCCCGGAAAGCCAGTCGCGAGAAAAGGACAAGTGGTCGGGCTCGGACCTCGTCCTGCGCGAATTGGCGACAGGCAAGGAACTCATGTTCGGCAATGTCGCCGAATTCGCCCTCGATAAAAAAGGCCAGTGGCTGGCCATGGTCATCGACGCCTTCGGCCAGACCGGAAACGGCATCGAACTCCGCAGCATGGCCACGGGCGTCGTCATGTCTCTCGATAACGATAAGGCCAGTTACAAAAGCCTGACCTGGACCGAGAAGGGCGATGGGCTCGCCTGTCTCAAGGGAAAAGAAGAGAAGGGCTTCGAGGATAAGTTTTACAGCGTCGTGGGATTCACGGGATTCGCCGCGGCTCCGGGACAGAAAACCGCCGCCCCGCCGACGCCGGCCGTCCCCCAAAAAGCCGTCTATGACCCCAAGGACGACAAGTCCTTCCCCCAGGGCATGACCATCAGCCCCAACCGCCCCCCGCAATGGACAGAGAACCTGGACGCAATCCTCTTCGGCATCTATGAACCGAAGAAAAAGGAGGAGGGCGCCAAAGGCCCCGGCGGCCCGCCCGACCAAGCGGCCGCGGCCCCTGCTGCCCCAGCCGCCGCTCCTGCCGAATCCGATGAAGACACGCCGGACCTCGTTCTCTGGCACTGGCTGGATAAGCGGCTCCAGTCCCAGCAGCAGGTCCAGGCGTCCTTTGACCAGAACTTCAGCTACCTGGCGGAATACAGGATCAAGGAGAAGAAATTCATCCGGCTTGCCGACGATGAGGTCCGCCAGGTCCAGCCCGCCCCCAAATTCCGATTCGCCGTCGGCATCGACAACAAAGAGTACGAGCTCGACTCCAATTTGGACGGCCGCCGCTTTCAGGACATCTATGTGATCGACCTAAAAACAGGCACCCGGACCCTCGCCCTGAAGAAGAACCGCAATTACTACATGCCCTCACCCGACGGCACCCACTTCCTCTTTTACGACGACGGCCATTTCTACACCTATGACATGACCATGGGCAAATCCTACAACATCACCAAGGATGTGCCGACCTCGTTTGTCAACGAGAACGACGACCACAATATCGTCAAGCCGCCCGACTTTCCGATCGATTGGACCAAGGACGGCGTCTCGATCCTTCTGTCGGACGGCTGGGACATCTGGGACGTCCCGGTCCACGGCGGCAAGGGCGTAAACCTGACCGTCAACGGACAGAAAGACCAGATCCGCTATCGGAGCCGTTACTTTCTCGATCCCGAGGAAAAGGGAATCGACCTGGCCAAGCCGCTCTACGTGACCGCCTACGGAGAATGGACGAAAAAGGCCGGGATTGTCCGCATCGAGAAAGGAAGACCGGCCCCGACCGTCCTCGTCTGGGATGACGCCGGCTTCGGCGCTCTCACCAAGGCTAAAAAAGCCGAGACCTACATCTATACCCGCGACACGTATAGAGATTATCCCGATTATTACGTCGCCGACGCCATGCTCAAGAACGGCCAGAAGCTCACGGACGCCAATCCTCAGCAGAAAGATTTCTTCTGGTCGATCGGCTCGATCCTCCTCGATTACAAGAGCGCCAAGGGCGATAAGCTCCAAGGCGCCCTTTTCCTGCCCGCCAATTACGAAAAGGGCAAGAAGTGTCCTACGATCGTCTATTACTACGAAAAGACGTCCCAAGGGCTCAACCGCTATACCCAGCCTTCCGTGGGCGGGGGATTCAACAAGTCCGTCTATACGAGCAACGGCTATGCGGTGCTGATGCCCGACATCGTTTATAAAATCAACGATCCCGGCATGTCGGCCGTCTGGTGCGTGCTGCCCGCCATCGACGCCGCAGTCGCGGCCGGCGTCGTCGACAGGAGCAAAATCGGGCTCCAAGGCCATTCCTGGGGCGGATATCAGACGGCCTTCCTCGTGACCCAGGCCGACTTCGCCGCGGCCGTGGCTGGCGCGCCCTTGACCAACATGATCAGCATGTACAGCTCGATCTACTTCAACTCGGGCTCGGCCAACCAGCCCATCTTCGAGAGCAGCCAGGGCCGGTTCAAGGGCGGCTATTGGGACAACCTGGAGGCCTACCAGAGGAATTCGCCCGTCTATTACGCCGACAAAGTGAAAACGCCGCTCATTATCCTCCATAACGACAAGGATGGCGCGGTCGTCTGGAACCAGGGCATCGAGTATTACAACACACTGCGCCGCCTGAAAAAGCCCGTGATCATGCTCCAGTATGTCGGGGAAAACCACGGATTGGCCAAGGCGGCCAACCAAAAAGATTACGCGGTAAGGATGCGCGAATTCTTCGATTATTACCTGAAGAGCAAGCCGGCGCCGAAATGGATGGAAGAAGGAATCCCCCACCTCAAGATGAAAGAACATTTGAAGGAACGCGTTAAAGCCATGAAACCACCGGAATCAACAGAAAAGAAAGAAGATAAGAAGGAACCCGAAAAAAAATAGCTGCCGGGGTCAAAGCTACTTTTTACGCAATTATCAGGCAGGGGAAAATTCATGAAGTCGGATTCTGCCCACGACAGGACGGATGGGGTCAAACCTCAACATTCAACAAAAACGACGGCCCGGACCAGGCTAGTCAAAGCAAGCCTAAATTTGTTGAATGTTGAGGTTTGACCCCGATTATTTGGCCCCGAATACCAAAATTTGATCCCAAAAATAGGGGCGCTGGCTGAGAGGCGCCAAGGTTTGAAAAGGAAAAGGAAGCGGGGCTAAGGAGGATCCTCTCCAGCCAGCATCTATTAGATTATAAGTTAAATTTTATAAAAGTCAAAGAAAAGTTCACGTGTATCGTAAAAAATTAATAATTTCTAAGGGGAGAGCCCGGACAGATGGGGTCAGACCTCAACATTTAGCAAAAAACGACGGATTGGACCACGCCAGTCGGAGCAAGGTTAAATTTATTAAATGTTGAGGTTTGACCCCGAACGCTCAGCTTGCCTCAAGAAGGTTTTTAATCATCGTCAGGAGCTGCCTGGAATCGGTGGGCTTCTCGATGAACCCGTCCGCGCCGCAGGTTCTTGCCTCCTTCTGAATCATGATGTTTTTTATGGCTGTCATCAGGATGACCTTGATGTGGCTGAGATAGGGGTCTTTCTTGATCTTTTCGCAAATATCGATACCGTCGATCTTTGGGATCAACACGTCGGAAACGACGAGGTCGGGGAGCTCGGACTTGATCATCTCCAGACCTTCCTCCCCGTCCAGGGCGCTCATCACCAGATAGTTCTCTTTGGTCAGAATCATGGTCAGCATGGTGATGGTCGTTTTATCATCGTCGATGACGATAATTTTCTTCCGGGTGCTCATCGATCAGGCTCTCTTTCCGTGAGAATACTATTTTATATCATTTTCATTTTTCAGCAAGCTCTTTGTTGACCGAGAAAGCGCCCAGGACCGGCCGGGCCCTTTTCCTCATCGCTCCCTCCCTTCAAGGAGCATTATACAAAAAAATGCGAAGAAGCTCAAATAGGGAATTTTGCCTTCCCGACACGGATCGAGGGTGGCAATGTTTTCCACTTGATTTTTTCAAAATTTATACTATACTAATTATATAGGATTTATAGATTAAAGGAGAGGACCGATGAAACCCTCGATCAAGATAGCGATTCTGGCTTTGAGCATCCTCCTGGGATGGGCCGGATGGCGCAGCCTGAACGCCCTTTTCAACGCCGCTCCCCAGTCTGCTACTCAGGCGGCGAAAGGAGAGAAAGACATGGCAAAGAAAGTCGTCAAATCCGACCAGGAATGGAAAAAGGCGCTCAATTCCGAACAGTACCGGGTGATGATCCAGTGCGGCACCGAACGGCCCTTCAGCGGAAAATATAACGATTTTTGGGAGAAAGGGACCTATTTCTGCGCCGCCTGCGGCACTCCCCTGTTCACTTCGGAGACGAAATACGAGCACGGCACCGGCTGGCCGAGCTTCATGTCCCCGATCAACGAGGCCAACCTCGAATACCGCGATGACTTTTCGCTCATGATGAGACGGACGGAAGTCCGCTGCGCCGCCTGCGGCGCCCACCTCGGACACGTCTTCGACGACGGCCCGGGGCCGAGCCGCAAGCATTATTGTATCAATTCCGCCGCCCTCGATTTCAAGCCCGAGACGGCTGCAAAATCCGCGGCCAAACAAAAGACAGAGACGGCCATCTTCGCGGCCGGCTGCTTCTGGGGCGTGGAATATAAATTCAGCCGGGTCAAAGGCGTCCTGGCTTCGGCCGCCGGCTATTCAGGCGGCGTCACGAAGAATCCCACGTATCGCGATGTCTGCACAGACAAGACCGGCCACGCCGAGTCCGTCGAGGTCACCTATGATCCAGCCCGGGTGAGCTACGAAGACCTGGTCCGAAAATTCTTCGACTTCCACGACCCGACTCAGCTCAATCGCCAGGGTCCGGACGTGGGGACCCAGTATCGATCGGTGATTTTCTATAACGACGAAGGGCAGAAACGAACCGCCGAGAAGGTCAAGGCCGAATACGAAAAATCGGGCGCCTTCAAGAAGAGCATCGTGACGGAAATCGTCCCGGCCGGCGAGTTCTACAAGGCCGAAGAATATCATCAGAAGTACTATGAAAAAAATAAGATCAAATCCTGCGCCTTCTGAGCGGCATTTCGAAGACATTTCAGGACGGTTTGGGAACAAATCCAGACTGATCCCGGACTTGCCCCTTAAACGTCCCTGAGTTTTCCATTGCCTATTTTCCTCTTCTAGCAAGGAAGAAATCGAGGGGGGCTTAAAATCCAAATTATTGGATTTTATTAATAATTTATTTATTTTTAATCATTTAAAGGCAATAAACTCAGTCGAGCGACAAAAATGGGCATTGCTACAACCGCGTTTTTTTGCTAGGCTATTTACTTTCTAAAGGCCATGGCAGAAAAGACCATCGAAAGGGCTAGTTTTATCGCGCCATCCACTTGCCTTCCGAGGACCGCCAAAAGCACCCTCAACAAAACGTCCCATCTTTTAAAACACGGCTTGGGCTTAAAAGAGGTTTACTACAGCCCCTATCTTTTTTCGAGTGACGAGCAAATCGACCACGTGACGGCGTCCGCGGAAGCGCGCTCCGAACATTTCAAGAAAGTCATCCGCGAATACGACCTGATCATCTCCGTGGCCGGCGGAACGGGCGCCGAGGACCTGGCTTTTAAAATCGACAAGAAAGACTACCGGGTCATCCGCGAGCGCCGCCCCATCTTCATTGGCTTTTCCGATTTCACCTTCATGCTCAGCGAGATCTACTACTTTTCTCGCGTTCCCGTCGTCTACTTTCCCTCCCTCAAGCTCGGCAAGAGCAACTCCAAAAAAATCCTGCCCCTGATCCAGGGCGAAGAGATCCAATACCAGGGAAAGGGCTGGCTCACCCCGCCTCCAAAGCGCAGGTTTTCCGGGATCCCTATCGGAGGCAACCTGTCCACCTTCGTGAATTTTCTCAATCGTCAAACCCCCCCCCAATTCAGCTGGAAGAGGCACATCCTTTTCATCGAAGACGTCCAGATCGATGTCGAGGATCTGCATCGGCTGCTGGCCGCGCTCCGCAGGCACCGGGTGCTCGATCGAATTCGCGGAATCGTGATCGGCTCGCTTTACGCGTACAATAAAAACTCGAACTACCGGAAAAACCAGAGGGACGCCCTGAAATTCATCGTCACCTACTTGAAAGATATCATCATGAGGCGTCGCAAGCAGGGACGCCCGTTGCCCATCCTCACCGTCTCCAACTTCGGCCACAATATCTTTCGCAACCTGATGGCGGTCCCCATCGGCGGCCGCGTCACCATCTTCAAGAGCAAAAAAATCTTCTTCCGGATGAAGAAATAAATGGGATCGGACAACCTATCGCTCCGTCGCCGCGCCGTCGTTTCGCAGTCATGTCGTCTCTAAGAAGAACAACTCAAATCCTCATGATTTGGCTCTTGGCCGGAGCCGTTCATCCGGCCTGGTCTGAGACCATTCAGAATTCCGATGCCCTGGTGCCCTTCGGAATTTACAAAGTCATGCCGGACCCCAGAGGCCGATTCATCTCCGTTGAAGCCGACCTCAAACTCCGGAACGGCTCCTGCTATCTGAAGGATTTTGGCCAGCTCGAAAGCATCCGATGGTTTTCCGGCGGCAAAGAAATCCCGGTGAAGGCCAAGAGGGTGAAAGACGCGATTATCTTCAGCCCGCTCGCGGCCTCCGGGGATGTCAGAGCCGTCTATCAACTCAATTGCGTGACTCGTCCCATACCGGGGTACCGGAAACGGCTGCTGGGATCGCGAGATTTTATCCTAGCGCGGGAAGGCCTTTTTATTGGCTTCGAAGGCCTGGAGAACGGCCTTGTCGACATCCGTTGGTCGCTGCCGGCCGGCTGGCGGCTGGCCATCGGGAACGAGGGGACACAACGGTTCGTCGATACGCAGAGGACGCTCTGGATAGCCGGAAAAACAAAGCATCTCTTCGAACAAAATATCGACGGGCAGACCCTCAAGATCGCCGTTCTTGACGGCACATCGGACCTGGCGGCGCAACAGTCCGTCGAGGCCGT
>JAPKZH010000503.1 GCA_026393905.1 Candidatus Aminicenantota bacterium | reverse complement strand
AGCGGTATCGATCTTTCCCATCGTCCTCAAGCGGATACCAGCCGTGAAGAAGCTCGAAAGGTTCTTTTTCGCGCCCAGGAAATTTTTTTCCATAATCATCGACGACTTGAAAAGCCCGGCAGATGCGGCAGACCTGCATCGGAAAAAGTCCTTCCCGATTGATTTATTGCAGTTTTCGGACTTTTTTCGATGTCCAGATGGATTCGACACCGCGCGACTCCGCGTTTCCCACGTCCATTTTTCCGTCATAATCGACGCAGCAGAGGGTGCATTCACCGCCCGCCAGGACGGCGAATTGCTCGCAGATCGAATTGCAGTTTGACTTAAACCGTTCCACATATTTAATGGGATTGACGAGGTAATCACAGAATGTGTTCAGCTCTTTGAAGCTGAGGATTACGCCCGGCAGGATTTCGCAGTGGTTGTCCCTGACGCAGGCTAAAGGATCGTTTTTATAAGGGCCTTTCAGGCCTTCAAGGTCCACGGGTTGATGATTCAGCTTGTACTTTTCGGAGATTTTTCTGCCGAAATCCTTCCATTCATCGATAATGGCAAATGCTTTTTCATTGCTATCGACAAGCGGAAACAGTGTTTGCGGATAGTTTTTTTCCGTCCGGAACTCATTGAAATGCTTGGTATTCATGTAATGCATCTCGATCTGCATCTTCGAGTTCTTGGCGAATTTGGCTTCGACCGTGTCCCGAATATTTTTCATGTACGTTTGGAAGTCGGGCTTCCCCCGGCGGTGTTCCCGATATGTTGGCTCGGTGTGTGTCTGAATCCCGATCACCAATTCTTTGATATCCGCTGCAAATATTCGATCGCGGTTTTTTTCGTTGAGGAGAGCGCCGTTGGTGAAAAAGCGGACGGGCAGATTTTTTTTATGCATAAATTCGAGGATTTCGAAGATTTGGGGATGGAGGAGCGGTTCGCCCATAAGGTGGAGCTGGATGGGCTCCGAGGCTAGGTTCTTGCTCGAGATTTCATCCAGAAGGCGGAAGGCCAGGTCTTTGTCCATGCATTGCCGCTTCCGGGTCATGACGGCGTTGGGACAAAACGTGCAGTTGAAGTTGCAGTGGTTGGTCAGCTCAAGAAAAACGAATTTGATAAGAGGTTTCATCGGACGAAATCGATTTATATATTATACGTTAACGGCCGTTAAAGTCACACCTCATGCAATATGGAAGTGGTTCCAAGGGCGAATTCTTCTTCAAATTATCGTGGTCCGAAGATCTTTGTCCCTATCCTCACCATGTTGGCGCCTTCCTCGATGGCCACGCGATAGGAGTTGGTCATTCCCATAGAGAGGTATTTCATGTCCACGCCCGGAAGGCTGAGAGCTTTGACCTGATCATATAGGTTTTTAGTGACTAGGAAATAAGGGCGGGAATTTTCCGGATCGCCCTCGAAGGGCCCCATGGTCATCAGCCCTTCGAGCTTGATGTTCCTGAATGCCACGATTTCCCTTATGACCCCTTCGGCATCTGCGGGGCGTACTCCGAACTTTTGCTCTTCCTCGCCGCTGTTGATTTCGATGAGGATGGACATGATTTTGCCTGCCGCCGCACACCGCTTGTCGATTTCCAGGGCCAGATCGACAGAGTCCACGGTCTCGATCATGTCGAAAATATCAATGGCCCTCTTGATCTTGTTTGTTTGTAGGTGGCCGATGAAATGCCACTTGACCCTCAGCCCGACCACGGAAAATGCGGCGGCTGCCTCCTGGACGTAGTTCTCGCCAATGATCTTGATCCCTGCCTCAACGGCCTCCAGGATTTCTTGCGGCGTCCTGGTCTTGGCCGCGGCGACAAGCTCCACCCCAGGCGGCAGCTCGGTCAGGATCCGTCGGACGTTATCTTTGATGATGCTCATGTTCCTCATCTAATATCAACGCAATAATTAAAATGACATCCCCGTCCGGGCGGCGCTTAGGCCGCCCGTAGCCCCCGGGCCCCGGGGAACCAGTCCCGTCGGTTGCCCCCGTCAGAAAAGTCGACGGGGCCCCCCTCCGCTACGGGGGCTTTAGGACGGCCTAAGCGCCGCCCATACGTTGTCACTTTATTTATTGCGTTTGTATTAGTTTATCAAAAATGAAGACAGGATCAAACTTCAACATCCGTTAGAAAAGGTCTTTCCCTAGGACCGCTGCTTCGTTCTCGATTATGAGGAATTGGAAAAGGAACCGACTGCCGTTACACTTTGCCTTTTTGTTCTTTTGGTTTTATAATCCCTTCAAACAAGAAAGGCTTCAGGAATCATAACCAGGGACAAGCTGAGGCCTTTATGAGGCAACCATGAACATCCGAGAACAGCTTGAAGATATCGAGGCGAAGATCCTTTCGCCCAAGGCCTGCCTTAGCCGCAACTCCAAGGGGAGGGTTCGCGAGGAAGCGCCGCATTCTTTCCGGACGGCGTTTCAGCGGGACCGAGACCGGATTCTTCACTCCAAATCGTTTCGGCGGCTGAAGCATAAAACCCAGGTCTTTCTGGCTCCTTTCGGCGACCATTATCGGACCAGGCTGACGCACACCTTGGAAGTATCGCAGATCGCCCGGACGATCGCCAAGGCCTTGCGGCTGAACGAGGACTTGACCGAGGCCATCGCCCTAGGCCACGACCTCGGCCATACCCCCTTCGGCCACTCGGGCGAAGAAACCTTGGCCAAGCTCCTCCCGGGCGGATTCAGCCATTATGAGCAGAGCCTGCGGGTCGTGGACAAGCTGGAATATGAGGGCAAGGGGCTCAACCTCACCTTCGAAGTGCGGGACGGCATTTCCAAACATTCCAAGGGCCGGGGAAAAATTCTGGACAAGAAAAAGGAAGACCTACCGATGACCATCGAGGGACAGGTTGTCCGCGCTTCGGATGTGATCGCCTACGTCAATCATGACATTGATGATGCCCTGCGTGCGGGAATTATCAAAGAAACCGATATCCCCAAACAGCTTGTCAGCGTGCTGGGGAAGTGGCATGCTTCCCGGATCGACAAGATGGTCGTGGACGTCATCGAGGCCAGCCTGAAGTCGAATCTGGACAAGATCGCCATGAGCGACGAGATCATGAAAGCCGTCATTGAGCTCCGGGATTTTCTCTATGAGCGAGTCTATTTCAATCCTTCGGCCCGGGAAGAGCTGCGGAAGACGGAAAAAATTCTGGCCGACCTCTACGAATACCTCTGCAAACACCCGGAGGGCTATATCAAGAGCTATCCTCAGGGAGATCCCTTGGAGAAGCGGGTCGTCGATTTTATCTCAGGCATGACCGACTGGTATGCCCTGTCCTTATTCGAAAAACTCTTCATGCCCCATGCCTGGGAGGAGGTAGAACGGTCTTAGCCCACGAGCGTTTGACTTCTTGGTAGGGAGTTGATACTAGTTGAGGCAATGTTCCTTTAAGCTTCTGATTCGGGAGAAAACGATGGGCAAAAATTCATTAACATGTTTAATTCTTAAGGCATTTATTCTATCGGTTTCGCTTTCCTCCATATTTTTGCCGGGGCAGACGCTGTTTGCCCAATCCGGCGTCAAAATCTGGGAAGAACCGCTCGTCATTCCAACCTACCTTGTCCAAGCACCCGAGCACAATCCCATTTTTTATAACGGCCGGGCTTATCAGGGCGCCAAGGGACCCGTTTATCCCTATCCTTTTTGGGACCGCCTGACGGACATCCGCAAAGATTTAACATATCAAGCCGTTTACCTCGAGAATCAGTATGTCAAGATCTGCGTCCTCCCCGAAATCGGCGGCCGCGTCTTCTCAGGGCTGGACAAGACCAATAACTATGATTTCATCTACCGCCAGCATGTCATCAAGCCGGCTCTCATCGGCATGCTCGGAGCTTGGATATCGGGAGGCGTGGAATGGAACATCCCTCACCATCACCGGGCGACGACGTTCATGGCTGTCGATCATACGATCGTGAAAAATCCCGATGGAAGCGCAACGATCTGGACGGGAGAGCTTGAGCTCCGCCACCGGACAAGATGGCTGGTCGGCTTGACGCTCAAGCCGGACTCGTCCGCCATCGACGTCACGGTCAAGATACTCAACCGGACGCCGCTGGCGCATTCCATGCTCTGCTTTGCCAACGTGGCCATCCATGCCAACAAGGAGTATCAGGTCATTTTCCCGCCCGACGCGGAGTTCGCCACCTTCCACGGAAAAAACCAATTTTCTCGCTGGCCGATTTCCACCGAGACTTACAACCGCCAGGATTATACGAAGGGCGTGGATGTGAGCTGGTGGAAAAACCATGCGGCCCCGACATCCTTTTTTGCCTGGGACAACGAAGGCGATTTTCTGGCCGGCTATGACCACGGAAAAGAAGCCGGCGTGGCTTTTATCGGCGACCATAATTTTGTCCCCGGGAAAAAGCTGTGGACATGGGGGACTGGGCCGGAAGGTAGACTTTGGGAAAAGCTATTGACCGAGACGGACGGCCCCTATGCCGAGCTCATGTTTGGCGCTTATTCCGATAACCAGCCTGACTACAGCTGGACCCAGCCCTACGAAATTCGGACGGTCCGGCAGACCTGGTTTCCGATCCGGAAGATCGCCGGCATAAAGGCGGCCAATAAAGATGCCGCCTGCAACCTGGCCATGACGGAGAAGGGGACGGCCGCGATCGGCTTTTACACGCCGGCAGAATATCGAGATGCAAAGGTGATGCTCAAATCGGGCGAAAAGACAGTTTTTGAAGAGAAAATCGCGATTGGCCCAGGGCGACCATATTTAAAAAAAGATGTAGCGCTCCCTTCGGGAATCAAAGAAGAATCCCTCGCTTTGGCCTTGCTTACATCCGATGGCAAGGAGCTCATCAGCTATAAAACCCAAAAAAGGCCATCGGCACCAATGCCGTCTCCCGTCACGCCGCCCGCTGCGCCCAAGGACATTCCAACCATTGAAGAGTTGTATCTCACTGGTTTGCGCCTGGAGCAGTTTTATAACCCGGCCCTCGAGCCTTATCCGTATTATGAAGAAGCCCTGAAGCGCGACCCGGATGATTACCGCCTGAACACAGCCCTCGGACTTTTGTATTTGAAACGGGGGATGTATCAGGAGGCCGAAGAGAAGCTGCAGAGAGCGGTCCAGCGCGCCACAAAAAATTATACGCGGCCTAAGGATGGAGAAGCTCTTTATTATTTGGGCGTTTCCCTGAGGTCGCAGGGCAAACTCAAGAAAGCGGAGGACGCCTTCTTCAGGGCGACGTGGAGTGCCGCTTGGGAAGGGCCGGCATTCTTCCAACTGGCCGAACTGGCCAGCACGAGGGAAGATTTTTCGAAGGCCTTAGAACTTGTCGATTCATCCTTGGCGGCAAACGCCAAAAACACAAAAGCCCTCAACTTAAAATCGGCGCTGCTGCGAAAATTGAAAAAATTTGGCGAGGCGAGAAAAATCGCCTCGGCAATCCTGGCTTCTGATCCTCTGGACTTCTGGGCCGGCCATGAGCTCTATCTGGCCTTTACGGGCGACGGACGAAAAGAAGAAGCCGATAGCGCCACTGAGGCGCTGTTTGTCCGAATGAGAACTGATGCACCCAATTACCTTGAACTGGCCGTTGATTACGGAAACTGCGGCCTTTTGCAGGAAGCTATCGAGGTCCTGATGCGGCTTACAGAATCGAAAAGTAGAGGTGCGGCTTTATTCCCCCTCCTTCATTATTTTCTCGGCTACTATTGGGATCAGAAAGGCGAAGCGGAGAAAGCGCGGAGTTGTGTCCTGAAAGCTGCCGCAATGCCTCTGGATTATTGTTTCCCGTTTCAATCGGAGTGCCTTGACGTATTGAGCTGGGCACAGCGCATAAATCCTGAGGATGCGCGGGCGCCCTATTATCTCGGCAATTACCTCTTCGACCTTCAGCCGGAAAAAGCGATGGCCGAATGGGAAAAATCGGTGGCGCTTGATAATTCTTTTTCCATCTCCCATCGAAATTTGGGCCTGGCCTATGCCCGGGTCAAGAACGATGTCCCCAGAGCCATCTCTTATCTAGAGAAGGCCGTGGCCTGCAATGAAAACGATCCCAGGCTTTACTTTGAGCTTGACCAGTTGTATGAAGCCGGCCTGTCCGATCCTCAAAAGAGACTGGCCCTGCTCGAAAAGAATCATAACGTCGTCTCGCTCCGCGATGATGCCCTGACGCGCGAACATTTTCATGTCTGGGAAGGCGGCGGCGAAATCCACGGGATTTTTATCGAAGCCCATCTTCTCCGCGGGCAGGATTTTATGGCCGCCAAAAAACACAGTCAGGCCCTCGGCGATTTCGAAGCGGCTCTGACCTACCCGGAAAACCTTGATGTGGCCGCCCCGGCTTCAGGAGGGGGCTCGGCAAAGATCTATTATTGGATCGGGATGGCCTATGAAGCGCTGGGCCAAAAAGCAAAAGCGGGTGCGAGCTTTGAGAAAGCGGCCGCGTTCAGGCATGGCTGGTCGGAGCCGGGCTATTATCAGGCGCTCGCCCTTCAAAAAACTAATAAAAGGAGTGAGGCCAATCAGATATTCGACAGGCTGATCCAGACCGCCGACGAAAGATTAAAAGCCGCGCCCGCCATGGACTTTTTCGAGAAATTCGGAGAAAGGCAGTCCGCGGTCGCCCAAAAAGCCCAGGCCTATTATTTGCTCGGCCTGGGATATTTGGGAAAAGGGCGAAAGACCGAGGCCAGGGCCGAATTCGAGAAAGCCCTTTCCCTCAATATCAATCATGTTGGCGCGAGACGGCAGTTAGCGGCCCTAAAGGGATAAGGAATGCCGAAGAAAAAAGCTATCTCGGTTTTTGCCGCCGGTTGACGGACAAATTGATGGCCAAAGCAACGGTCGAGGACGGCTGCATGAAATGGATCCAGGCCGAGCACCGCGCCAGGCCCGAGCTCCTCATAGCCCAGACAGGCTTGATGCAGGGGGCGGCGGGGATCGGGCTTTATCTCGTTCACCTGGATGCTTTTGAGCAGAGAAAGCGTCCCAAAATCAACCTCCCGGATTCCGTCTTTGTCGGCGATCTCATGTTGATGAAATAATAATGAAGCCGTGGATGTCTTAGAAGAATGATAATAATCCTTCTGAAAAACGAAGAGGCTCGTTCTTTCTCCATTTGTCAGAGGGGGTGGGGATATTTTGACTTCTTTTCCAAATTGACTTGTTGACAATCTTAGAGGAGGATAATCCGATGCAAAAAAAGAAGGACCGCATCGAAACGAAATTGATCCATGCCGGAGAAATGGAGCCGCGCGTCCTGGGAGCCGTCAGCATGCCGATCTTTCAGTCGGCCATGTACGAATATTCTCCGGCCGCCAGCTATCATGACATCCCCTATATCCGGCTCAACAACACGCCGAACCATATCGTCCTTCATAAAAAATTGGCGGCTCTCGAGAATGCGGAAGCGGCCATTGTCACCGCCAGCGGCATGGCCGCGATTTCGACGGCGCTCCTGGCCGTTCTCTCCTCCGGCGATCATCTGCTCGCCCAAGAATGCCTCTACGGCGGCACCCACGATTTCTTGACCAAGTATCTCGGCTCTTTTGGGATCGCCTTTGATTTTATCGACGGCGAAAACCCGGAATCCTGGAAGCGCAAGCTCCGACCGGCGACCAAGGCGATTTATGTCGAAACCATCAGCAATCCTTTGATGCAGGTCCCTGACCTTAAGGCGGTGGTGAAATTTGCCCGGGATCATTCGCTCATTTCCATGATCGACAACACGTTTGCTACGCCGCTGAATTTCCGGCCGCCGGAATGGGGATTCGACTTATCGCTTCACAGCTGCACGAAATATCTCAACGGCCATTCGGACATCGTCGGCGGGGCCGTGATCGGCCGGAAGGAACTGGTGGAAAAAATCCTTTATAAACTCGACCACCTTGGCGGGTCCATGGACCCCCATGCCTGCTATCTGCTCCATCGCGGCCTGAAAACCTTGGCCTTGAGAGTTCGATATCAGAACGAAAGCGCCCGGAAAATCGCCCGGTTTCTCGAAAATCAACCGGCTGTCGAAAAGGTGAACTACCCCGGCCTCGAAAGCAATCCGAGCTATAAGCGGGCTGCCAAGCTATTTGACGGTTTCGGAGGCATGATCAGCTTTGAGCTGAAAGGGGGAGTGGCTGCTGCGGAACGGTTCATGAAGAGCGTAAAGATCCCGATTATTGCGCCAAGCCTGGGCGGAGTTGAAACGCTCATGACCAGGCCGGCCACGACATCGCATCTAGGAATGACATCAAAAGACCGGCAGAAACTCGGAATTTCGGACAGCCTGATCAGACTATCTGTGGGAATTGAGGCGACAGAAGATCTCTGCGAAGATTTTGACCAGGCTCTGAGTGGATTGAAATAATTGAGCCCCATGGAAACAAATACAGATTCACCGTCATGCGAGTTGCTCGTGCGGCGTGGCAATCTCCTCTTTTAAAAATTTCGCGACTTTGATGATTCCGCCATCTCTCAATGGCTTGTGAAACTAAAAATATCGAGGAAATCATGAAACGAAGAAATTTTTTAAAGACGGCAGGAATGGGTTCGTTGGCTTCGTTTGCGCATCGCGGGCAAAAATCCGGCGAGTCGATTACGGAAATCGGACCGAAGGCTACGGCAAGCGAAATGGCCGGCGGCAAGGATCCCTGGATCGAGGTGAATCTCGACTATATCCGATGGAATTTTTCGCAAATAAAGAAACATGTCAAAATC
>JAPKZH010000561.1 GCA_026393905.1 Candidatus Aminicenantota bacterium | reverse complement strand
ACTGCCCGTCCATCCGGAACAGCTGATGGTCCACCTCAACACGTTCCACCCCAAAAAAGAGCTCGACGAGATCCTCGACGCGGTCAAGGCGGCCCGCGGCAAATACCTGCTGGTCGTCTCCGGCGACGGCAACCAGCGGCTTCATCGGCTCGAGCCAGCCGAGATCGGCGTCGAGGCCGTGACCGTGACGTCGGTCGAGCTCCTCCGGTACATCGACCGGGAATATCCCGGCCAGTTCACCTGCGGCGTCGCCTTCAATCCCTACGAGCCGCAGGACCACGAGTTGGAGAAGATGCGGCGGAAGGTGGATGCCGGGGCGTCCTTCATCATCACCCAGCCTATCATCGGCCGCGACGAGAGGCTGGACGGTCTCGAGCCTTTCCGCCTGCCGGTTATCCTCGACGCCTGGATGTCGAAGAAGCTCCACCTCCTCTCCGAGTGCGTCGGCCATGAGATCCCCGAAGGGACGCCCTACGACCCCATGGAAAACCTGAAGGAGCTCCGGAGGAACTACCCGGACTACGGACTCTACCTGGCCATTCTGGGCTTCAAGACCCAGTACCCCTTGCTCAACGAGATTTGGAAGAAGGAGTAGGGGCCCGCAAATGTCAGCTATCTAGGATGCTGCTTTTTTCCATGAAGCCGAGTAAACTCGGACAAAGGGCGTTCCGTCCGGCGCCTGTTCGATTGTGTAAATCCGGCCGTGGCTGAAAGCTGGCGTCTTGGTTCCTTTGATAATCGTGCGAGCCATGTATCGGCCATCGGGGTCAAAGACGTCGTAAACATGTCCCGATTCATCCGGAGTGGTCTCATAGAGGCGGACATAGAGACGACCGTCATCGTCTCTCCGAAAATCCAGGAAGGCGGGGAAGTGATCTGAAAATTTGATGTAGGTCGGATCAATCCCGAATTCCTTCATGAGTTTGTCCTGATATTTTTTGGCGACAGGCAGGGGATCATAATCCTTTTGGATCTTTCTCATAGCTCGACCATCAGCGTCGAGAACGTTGATTTCATACTGTGTGGTCACCCCCCAGATTAAGCCGCCATCAGGCCTCATAATAAACCGGATTTGCGGTCCAATGGGATTGAAGGCCGGATATTTAGCAATTTGGATGGAGAAAAGGGTCCGGACCTTCTTCACTTCGGCCGTGAATTCCACCAGCTCCGACGTCGCACTATCCATAACGATAGCGGTCTGGACAGCGAATATCCGGCCTCGCTGGTCCTGGCTGGGCCCTTCAAAACCAAGCGTGCTGGGAGCTGGTACAGCCCGCAAGAATTTTCCTTCTGGAGTAAAATAATGAAGGCGGTCAGTCCGAGTGTCATTGACCAGGATCTCCCGGGCTGGGGTGAAAGAGATATCGCGGATGCCTTCGACTTCGCCCGGCCCCTGCCCCCGTTTTGCGATGGAATTGAGAAATTTCCCATTTGGACCAAAGACCTTTACCTGGACGGCCTTTCGGTCGACAACGTAAATCAGGCCGTCGTCTCCTACAGCTATGTAGGCAGGATCCTCCAGGGTGATCATTTGAGGCCCCGCCTCTAAACCAATAGTAAATTCCTCTTTAAGAACAAGCTCGGCTTTGGCTTCAGGCACGGGTTTCTTCCCGTTCCGGACCACGATGACCCCGTCCCTGGCCTCAATCTTGGTCTGCCCGAGAAGCAGGTTTTGGCCCGCTACGGCAGCGAGAACAGACAGGAGAACAAGAAAAACGACAATCAAGCGAAGACTTCGGATTAAACTGAGCATCAACCCATACCTCCTTTCAGTCCACGGTCGAATCCGGCCGCCGCTGGAGCGGAAATTCGCGTGTTTCTCCGAGGGCCGGGCAGCGACTAAGATATTCACCGTGCCCTTACTTTTTGATCTCGACGTCCACGCCGACGGTAAAGAATTTGTAATTTTCGTATGTGATCGTCCAGACATCGCCGACAATCGTCTCTCCCGCCGGACTGACATACTCCTCCCGAATTTCCTGTCGGCTGGGAAAATAAATCCCGTTTTTTTCTATTTCGTAATAGGCCGTCCAGACCAGCCGCTTTTCCAGGCCGCTGAAAGCTTCCGGGACTTCTTCCGGATGAAAGAAATCGATGGATTCGGGGTCCCAGGAGATTCGGAGAACAGCCCCGAGTTCCGGCTCCACCCAGACCCGGCCATAGACGCCGTTTTCCTCCCGGAATTCGTTCGGTTGGGTTGTCAAAATAACGGCCGTCCGATCTCCAAGCAATTTTTCCGAGCCCTTTTCAAAATAATCAAATCGGCTTTGCCAGTAATTGCTGAGAAAGCCCACCGGGCCGTAAACGATATAGAGAGCCTGATACGGAAGAATATTCGGCGGATCTTCTTTTCTCGTCCACGTTTTTCCTTTATATTTCAAGGCCTTGCGCTTTTCCTCCAAACGGTCTCCTTTTTTGATCAATTGATAGTCGTATAAGACATCTTGAGTCACGGATCTCTTCAAATTCCATCGTTTCCTCGGGCGCTCGCCCGTCGACCTCACGAATTCCCGGACGCTATAGAGATAGGACGTCCGGATGATGTGTTCCTCGCAGAAGTAGTGAAGGGCGATGGATTTCAGCCGTTCGCAATACGCGCCCGCCTTTTCCAATACGGGATTCGTCGTCTTGATCGGAGACGCCGGTTCCCCGGATCCGAATTGGAATTCGTCATAAGAAATCTCCCAGGAGTTCGCCGTCAAACGTTCGCCGCTTTCATCAAAATACTCTTCCTTGATTTCGATTCGACTCGGGAAACGGACCCCCTGATCTTCCACTTCGTACTCGGCCGTCCAGGACAACGCTCTCCGCAAGGACGAGAGCCCCAGCCTGGCGACGGCGGAAAATTCTTTGGGAATTTCCTCTGATTCGAACATCCTCCAACTTCCAGGCTCCAACGACATTCTCCAAACGGCGCCCGTTTCCGGATGGACCCACATTCTTCCGGTGAGCGTTCCCTGCCGTTCGCCGGAAGTCCAAATCGATTTAAAATGAACGACCCGGGCTTCGAAATCGCCGATGCGTTCGCCGCCCTCCGGCCGTAATTCAAGCGCCCCGCGGGTGACGCGGCTCAAATATTCCATGGGGTTGAATACGATGCTTTTCTCTTTATAAGGGAGGATCGCCCCGACGTCCTTTCCCTCGTACAACAGTTCGTAGTCAGACGAGAGGGCCAGCCTTCGCTCGCTGATCTTTTTCCCCTTGAGACGAAGCCGATATTCATTGGAAGCGGCCCGACGGATCGTATTCCGGAGATACCAATTCCGTTTATTTTGCCCGAAGCGCGTTCCCGACAAATTGACTTCATATTTTTTCTCTTCCCGCTGTATTTTCTCGAGGCAACGGTATTCCCATTGCCCGTTCACGGCGGTTTGACAATAGCGACCGAGTTTTTCGAGAAGTCTTTGTTCCTCACCGGTTTGACTAGCTTCCGTTTGCGTTCCGGCCGTGCCGAAAAGGAACAACACCGCCAGTATCGCATAAAGCATCGGGACGAACCGATTTTTTTTCATCCGCCGATTCTCTATCCGGACGAGCCTGATTCTTCGAACAGGGGCATAAGGATTTGCTTTTTTGTGTTGCACGAACTTCCCCGCATTCAGCTCGGAATCGCTGCCTCCCTTTAAGAAAAAATGATAGTCCCGACCTCGGGTCGAAGTCAAGAACAAGAAAATTGTCGCAAGATGGGCCCGCCGGCGATATCATCATTCCGGACGATCGGAAAGTTATCGGACTTTCCTCCCCTACTCCTCTTCCGAGGACGAAGGGGCAATCGCTCGGCCCATTCCGGACTCAGCAGCTCCCCCAGGAGCTTGCGCTTGATCTAGAAGAAGACCCGCAGCATCCTGGGGATGACAAAGACGACCTGACGGTGGGGGACAACGAGAAGAAGCGTCTCACGGACCCACTCTCCCCACTCCTCCGGCCGCTTGGCATGGCAGGAGGGGCAGAAGCCCCTAGCTTTGCAAGAGAAGGTCAATAAACGTTCTGTCTGGCAGCCGGGACACCGGAACCGGGCAGCGTTCCATGCGATTGCTTACTGTCATCATTTCTTGGGCCACGAGTACGTTGCCTTGATTACTTTCCGGTAATTGTCGTCCAAGGATGTTTGCATTGCAATCAGAGTCGCCAGGCGGCGAGCGATTTCCGTGATATAACGGACTTCGGCCGGCGTCAGGCCACGGCCCAGGAGTGGCTTCTCTCGGTACGACAGCCACTTCTTGATCACCTGGTAGCCACCGATGGTGTAGTCCCACACCGCCTCGGGTACGTTCCGCCAGCAAGCGTCTTCGTTGAGGAAGATGTCGTATGCTCCGTCTTCCCGTCGGATGAGTTTCCCTTTACCCGGCATAGTGATGCCACCCCTGCCGCCGTGGCCCCATCCGGCGGTCAGGTCAAGATCCCCGGATTCTGGTTTTGCCGGTTTCCCGTCCACGCGTTGAAAGACCGCGATGCTCTTTAGGTCGTCCCGAATCTTTCCTGCTGTTACGCCGGGAACCGGCGCTTCCGTGTCCAGTAAAGCCGCCACCTGCCGACCCAGGGCTGCGGAGGCAACCAGAAATTCCTTCGCTTTCGGAATTGGAATCCGCGGCCAGTCCTGCCGGATACCGTCCGCATTCTTGGTGAGATACGCGGGCGAGTAGCCGATTGCCAAGGCGTGATACCAGATCAGTTCGGCGGTCTCTTGGTCGGTGTCCGGGTCGGATAGTCCGAGCGATGCCAAATACGCGCAGGCGAAAGGAGAGAGGTTGGCGGTGATCTTCTCCGTTTCGGTTTTCGTGCCCGGCAGGACTTCGATGCGGCTGGCCCGGCGATCCGGCTCTACCTTCAGGCGAGTAGGAAAGTAGTAGGCATGCCCTCTCATGGAGTCTTGCTCACCAAGAAGACTCGTTGCGAAGAAGGGAACACCCTCAGGACTCGCGGCACCGGCAGGACGGGTGAGCAGGCAGAAAGGACATTGCTTGAGGCGGTTACGTAGTTCAGGCCGTGATCGGTTCCACAAAGGACTCACGTCGGAAATGTAGGCCCAGCCGGTGTCAAATGGGCGGCGCATGTAACACTGAATTCGATCTTCAGAGAAAAGCTCAGTCGTTTGCGCCTTCTTCCGAACCGCCGTTGGATCGAAACCGGCAGCCCTTTTCTCCAGCCCACACTTCAGGGACGAGAAGGCATCCCAATCAACCGTCGGGTCGAGATACCTGCGCATGCGACCCGAAAGTTCGTCCCTGCCTGTGTCTTGCATTGCGCCACCACGATTCTCATTCAACCCCAGCATCGGTTTCACGGAGCACAACTGCACAACGCGGGGCCAGGTCCTGTACTCAGGCGTGACGTTCTCTGGTCGGAGACTCCAGCGGTTTTCCTTCTGAGGTTTAGACATTTCGTATTGCGCGTCGAAGTTCTTGGCGTCGAGACTGGTGAGGAGATGCGCCCGACGATCGCCAGCTTTGGCGTCGTCGATGTCATCGCGGAAGCGGACAACCGGATCGCCTTTGCGTTTAGGGTGTTTGACCCATAGCGTGATAGCAACGCCTTGTTGGATGCCGATCGAGAAGCCGGAGGTAGCGAAAACAGTTTCACTGGTCCGGCCATCCGGCGCATATTCTGAAATCTTCCGGTTGCCATGCATGTTTTCGATCCAAAAACGATCGAAGGAGTCGAGTAGATGCCGCCGAAGAACCACGAAGGACGGATCGCTGACCCATGAGTGGTTCGAGATGAACGACACCACGCCCCGCCCGCCATGTTCGGCGATGCGTTTTTCGGCGAGGCGGAAGAACCGAACGTAGAGGTCATCAAGGTAGTTCTTCGTAATACCCCATTCTCCCAAACCCTGTTTATAGGGTTCGACCAATCCGTCCTCCTCCTCGGGACTAACGCCGGCGAAGGCGTTGTAGGGCGGGTTGCCGAG
>JAPKZH010000301.1 GCA_026393905.1 Candidatus Aminicenantota bacterium | reverse complement strand
ACCCGCCCGCCCTGCCACCCCTCCAAGGAGCATCCTCCCATGAATTCATCGCCAAATGCTCCTTGGAAGGAAGGCAGGGAGCGAAGCGACCGTTGGAAGGAAACCCTAGGAAAGGGTTTCCTTCCAAGAGTGTCCGACGGGACCGGTTCCCCGGGGCCCGGGGGCTGCGGGCGGCCTAAGCGCCGCCCGAACGGAGATGTCATTTTAATTATTGCGTTGATATTAGATCAAGTCTACACCTTTGACACGTCCATGAGAACCCTTCCCCATGAATAACGTCATCCCTATGAAATGAAAATTCATATCCAGCATCAGGCATTGGTACGAGCGAAGGAACGAGGAACAAACTTAGAAGAAATAAAAATTGTCTTCCACTCCGGGTCTCCCATTCCCGCCAAGTATGGCCGCAAAGGAAAGGCCAAAATCTTCGATTTCCAACAAAAGAGATTTAACGAGTTCTATGAGCAAAAAAGAGTGGAAATATTTTACGCAGAAGACAATGATGATATAATCATCCTGACTGTTTATGTTTTTTATGAAAAATGGGAGTAGAGCCAAATGCAAGTTCAATATGACGCCAAGGCAGACTTGATCTACATCCGCCTTGATGAGCGCAAGCAGAAGGTCATAAATAGGAGAATATCCAATGAAGTCGTCCTTGACATAGGGAAGAATCGAAAAATTATCGGCCTCGAGATCCTTAATGCGTCTAAATGCCTTAATATGAAAAGTTTGTTTCCGCTAAAGATTGAAATAAGACCCGAAACGCTAAAAAAGGTTCGCGCTTAGCCTTTAATATTCTCTTCTCATATTTCCTTGTCACCGCATCGGCATATGTCCCGCTTAAGGCCCCGATTCTTGACTTTCGGTCGGAAATGAGGAATGATACTTTTTTCTCATGGCCAAAAAACTCGGGGGCGCCCACAAAATGCGGAGATTCTTATCCAGGTCCCTCTTTTTTTTGGCCTCATTTGAAAGGAGGTTCAATTCTATGAAACGCTCTCTCATCTTTCTCTTCACCCTGCTCGCCTTCGCCTCGCTGATCGTAGCCGCCGAGATCAAGCTCGACGTCAAGGAACACGTGCTTCCCAACGGGATGAAAATCCTGATGATCCCGAAGCCCGGCGTTCCCCGCGTCGTCTGCCATATCTATTTCAAGGTCGGCTCGATCAACGAGAAACCGGGCATCACCGGCCTGGCCCACATCCATGAGCACATGATGTTCAAGGGCACAAAAATGATGGGCGTCACCGACTTCGCCAGGGACGCCGCCATCGACAAGCAGATCGACGAGCTCATGGACAAGGTCTATCGGGAAAAGCACTGGAAGGCCGACGGCGGCGACAAGGCCAAGCTCGCCCAGTGGCAGAAGGAATACGACGAATTGGTCAAAACCGAAAAGCCGTACGTCATCAAGGATGAGATGTGGAACCTGTACATGAAGAACGGCGGCACCGCCCTGAACGCCTCGACCGGCAACGAGAACACGGGCTATTACGTCACTCTTCCCGCGAACAAAATCGAACTCCAGATGCTGCTTGAATCCGACCGGATGCTGAACGCCTATTTCCGCGAATTCTACTCCGAAAAGGACGTCATCATGGAAGAGCGCCGGCTGAGCGAGAACCGCCCCGGCTATTTCTTCGGCGAGCAGGTCAATGCCGCTTTTTATGCTGCGTCTCCCTATCACTGGGACGTCATCGGTTGGATGGACGACCTCAAAAAGGTGACCAAGGCCGACCTCGTCGAGTTCCACACCAAATATTATGTCCCCAACAACTGTGTGGCTATCTATGTCGGCGACTTCGATCCGCAGAACATCGTCCAGATGGCCGAAAAATACTTCGGCCGCATCCCGAAGGGGCCGGATGTCGAGCCCATTCGGACGTATGAGCCGGCGCAATACAGCGAAAAACGGATATACGGCGAAGGCCCGGCGGCCACCAGCCTTCAGATGATGTTCCACACGCCGCAGGCAGGCCACCCCGATGCGGGGCGGCGGCATGCGCGGATTCGCACCCGGCGATGACACCCCGATCACCACTCCGTCGATCATCCGCGGCCAGAGAGGCGGAGGCTTCGGCGGAGGCGGCGGGACGGGCAGGCTCAACAAGATCCTGGTCCAGGAAAAACAGCTGGCCGTCAGCGCCTCGGCCTCCAGCCGGGGCCAGTGGTATGTCGGCACCTTCCAGTTCAGCGCCTCGCCACGGCAGGACAAAAACGTCCAGCCCGAGGACCTCGAGAAGGAAATCTGGGCCGAGGTCGAGAAGATCAAGAAAGAAGGCGTAACCCCAGAAGAGATCCAGAAGGCCAAGAATCGCTCCGAAGCCATGTTCATCCGCAGCCTGGGCAGCACATCGGGCCTCGCCGGCAGTGTCGGCCGGGCCGATCTCAACCGGGGCTGGCGCGCGATCATCACGGACTACGAGGACCTGAAGAAGGTGACCAACGATGACGTCAAGCGGGTCACGGTGAAATACTTCGTCAAGGACAACAGCCTCACGGCCATCTACAAGCGAAAGATGGGGTCGTGAGGAAGGAGGACGATGATGAAAAAGACACTCACCATACTCTTAGCCATCGGTTTTCTGTGTGTTTCGCTGGGGCTGGCCCAAGCCCAGAAGCCCTCCGACCTGAAGTTCGCTCCTCTCAAATATGATCCGCCCGATCCCAAGGCGTTCCGGACGCTTCTCGCCAACGGCCTGCGCGCCTACATCGAGGAAGACCACAACCTGCCGCTCATCAACATCGCCGCGATGGTCAACTTCGGCGGCCTCTACCTTTCCAAGGATAAACAGGGCCTCGATTCGGTCATGAGCGGGACGATGATCCGGGGCGGCACGAAGACCAAGGAAGGAACGGCCATCGAGGAGCGCATCGATTTCCTGGGCGGTTCGCTGGGCTTCAACGTCGGCGACCGGACATCGACGCTGTCCCTCTCCGTCCTGAGCAAAGATCTCGACGAAGGCCTGGGCCTCTTTTTCGATGTCCTGATGAATCCGGAATTCCGGGAAGGTCCTCTGAACCTGGCCAAGGTCCGTCTCGTCCAGCAGCTCCGGCAGGCCAACGACCAGCCCAGCGGAGTCCTCAGCCGGGAGTACGAAAAGCTCTTGTACGGCGACAGCCCGCTGACCTGGCAGCCGACCCGAAAAACGTACGAAGGCATCACCGGCGCAGACCTGAAAGCGATCCACGCCCAGTACTTCTTCCCCAAGAACATCATCCTGACCGCGTCCGGCGACTTTGCCAGGGCCGACCTCAAGGCCAAGATCGATAAGTACGTCGCCAACTGGCAGAATAAAAATGTCAAGTTCCCCGCTTTATCCAAGCAGTTTCCTCAGCCCGAGCCGGGCGTCTACTTCATTCAGATGCCGATCAACCAGGGCTATATCAATATCGGCCACCTCGGTCTCGAGGACACGAACCCGGATTATTTCGCCGTCCAGGTGATGAACTTCATCCTCGGCGGGGGGAGCTTCTCCTCGCGAATCACGATTAAGGTTCGTTCCGACGAGGGGCTGTCCTACAACCAGGGCAGCCGGTTCAGTTATCGGTGGGGGTTCCCCGGGACGTTCTCCGGATATGTCCAGACGAAGTCCTCTACGGTCGGCTACGCCATCTCGCTTATCGAGAACGAGTTCAACCGCATCCGCAAGGAGCCTGTTTTGGACGCCGAGATGGACACCGCAGTCAACTACTACCTGGAGAGTTTCCCCGGCTCCTTCGAGACTGCCCAGTCCAGGGTGTCCACGTTCGCCAACCTCGAGATGAACGGCAGGCCGATGGATTACTTCAAAACCTACCGCGACAAGATCAGGGCCGTGACAAAGGCCAAGGTCCAGGAGGTCGCCAACAAGTACATCCAACCGGACAAGCTCGTCGTCATGATCGTCGGGGATTGGGAGCCGTGCAACAAGGGCGGCGACCAGTGGCCCGGCCCGTTGGACAACCTGGGCAAAGTCCACAAGATCACTCTCGCGGACCCGATGACCGGCGAAATCAAGAAATAGTCCTTTTCGAAAGCATGAGTCTGGGGGACGGCGTCTCGGCGTCGTCCCCTTTTTTATTTAGCCTGATTTCTATATAATGGCCCTTACGAGCGGCTCCAAATGGGAGCCGCTCGTAGAGGGTTCCAAGGGGGAGTCGCCCCTTTGGTCGCAGGACGGGTTAAGTCCCGCCCTAGAAGGGGAGGCAGGGCGTCGGACGAAGTCCGACGCCCGTTGGAAGGGGTCTTCCCCTCCAAATTGACTTTGGAGGCAAAATGAAGAGAAAACGGCAATTTTGCGCGGTTCTTGCGTTTTCGATCGGCCTTGGCCTGCTCCTTTCCGGCCAGGCTATCGGCCAGGGCCAGCGCCAGCAGCCTCCCGAGTCTAAAGAAGTCGTGGCGGCCAGTCGCATCATGGATGCCCCCGCCCGGCTCAAGGAATTCGAGCGGATCAAGTCCGTCTATCCAAGATCTGAAATGATGGAAATTATCGACCAGTATATCTTGACCACGAAGATCGAGATGGCCGGCACGCTCGAGGCCATCCTCGCCCTTCAGAAGGACTTCCTGGCCCAGAGCAAAGGGCCGGCCAGCCTCCAGAATCCTTTTATCGCGGCGGACCAAATCCTCCAACATCCAAAACTCAAGACGTTTGACAAAGCCAAGGTCACGGCGACCGTTTTACAGTACAAAGAAGATGCGCTCAAGGCCGCCAGCGAAGCCGAAACCTACCAGGGCATCCCCCAGGACCGACAGAAGTACTTCAAGTCCTATTTCGTAACCGGCTTTGAGATCCCGGTCGCCCAGGCCTACCTCAACGCCGATGACGCAGCCAAGGCTATGGCCGCCCTCGATGCTTACAAAAAGGACGGCGGAGCCC
>JAPKZH010000527.1 GCA_026393905.1 Candidatus Aminicenantota bacterium | reverse complement strand
TTTCGGCAGAATGCGCATCCCTGGACGTGCAGGCCGAACTCTTCAGCGCTCATCCTTCCGGCCTCGTATTTATGTAATTGTTCGCAGCTCATGCTTCGTCTCCTCGGGTGGATTCGGACAGCCAAGCTCTTAGTTTTTGCCTGGCCCTGTGGACATTGGTTTTTACGCTGCCGGCGCTAACACCGAGGATCCGGGCAACCTCCTCGGTTGTGAATTCTTCGACGGCAAAAAGAACAAAACAGGCCTGCATCTGGCGGGGAAGCATCGCGATGGCCTCGGCCAGGCTGTGCCGGACCTCATGGGAGGAATGAACGGGCAGATGCTCGGCGTCGATATCTTTAAAATCGGCTTTGTCCTTTTTTCTGAGGATGTCGTAACAGGCGTTCAATAGGATGCGAAATAGGTATGTGCTGAACCTTGAGCCCCGCTTGAACCCGTGAATTCCCTTGTAAAGCTTGAGAAATGTGTCCTGGATGGCGTCTTCGGCATCCTGCTCGCGGCCGAGCATCCGGCAGGCTGTGCGGAGAAGAGGCTGTTCGTAACGCTCATAGATCATCTTGTAGGCGGCGAGGTCGCCCTGACGGCATCTCTCGATAACCTCGTCTTCCTCCGTCTCATGCATGCTCTGATTATATATCCATTTCAACCTCGTTAGACGGAGATTTCAGCGATTTGGTTGAATGAAAGAAAAAAATGTCGTCTATCCGGGCGGGAGCCAGATGGTTGCTTTTTTTCGGATAAAGGAAGAAAATTATTTTCATCTATTGCTTTCATGCCGAACGTCTGAAGGAATCGATGTTATTTCAAGAAAGGAGGTCTTCCCATGAAATCTTTGCTGCAACTATTGGCGAGAATCTTCCTCTCGCTGATTTTCCTGTGGAGCGGGCTTCAGAAAATTCTTCATTTCTCAGCAAATCAACAATATATGGCCATGCACAAAATGCCCTTGACAGCTTTATTGTTAATCGGCGCGATTATTGTCGAAATCGGGGGAGGCTTAGCCATATTCTTCGGCTTCAAGACGAAATGGGCCGCCCTGATCATCGCCCTGTATCTTATCCCGACGACGCTGATATTCCATGGGCATGTGGCTGACCAAACGCAGCTCGTCCAGTTTCTCAAGAACCTGACGACGATTGGCGGGCTGCTCATGCTGACCGCTTTTGACGGGGGGAGATTCAGCCTGGACGCTCCGAAAAAGAAAGCGGCGTGAGCGAAGCCGAAGACAACGCATTCTTCAGCTATCCGCCCGGAACTCGATTGGCTTGATGACCGAATGGAAAGGATGTCTTAACGCAGGAACATGGCCGAACATGTCTGCCCGCCCTGGCTGTCGTTTTTGCTGATCAACCCGTTTCGACGATGGGCGCAAAATCCAAGAAAGATAGTGGGCCCCTATGTAAAAAAGGGAGATGTCGCCCTGGATGCAGGCTGCGGTCCAGGCTATTTCACGATCGCCATGGCCCACCTGGTGGGGGAGGAGGGGCTGGTCATCGCCGCCGATATTCATGCGGAGATGCTTGAAAGGGTGCGGAAACGGGCGGAGAAAGCCGGGAACATGTCTCGGATCCGGCTCCACCTTGGTCAAAAGGACCGGCTCGGCGTGAAAGAAACGGTGGATTTCGCGCTTGCCTTCTGGACGGTCCACGAGGTCCGCGATCAGGATCGATTTTTCAGCGAAATTCGCTCTTTGATGAAACCGGATGCCACGTTCTTGTTCGTCGAGCCGAAGCTCCATGTGTCGGAAAAAATGTTTAAAGAAATGGTGGAAACAGCCCTTAAAGCCGGGCTTGCTCTCTGGAGCGAGGAGAAAATCTCCCTCAGCCGGGCGGTGCTTCTAAAAACTCTTAAGGATCAACAAGGCCCCGAATTGAAACCTTTTTGGCTGCCCGTGCGTAATAATAGATAGAATGGATTTCTGTTTGCACTCCCTTCCTCGCTTGTATAAAATCTTTTTTTCCAGAGGAGTCAGGCGCATCGACAGAAACGTTCTTTTCCCCTCAAACGTCTCGAATCCGAGCCATGAGGGGCGTTTATATATTTTGATTGAGGAGGTTTCATGAACGATTTCGTCCAAAGCAAGCCCATCCAGAGGCGGGTTTTCCTCAAGAGAGGCCTTCAGTCGGGAGCGATCCTTGTTTCCATGCCTCTGTGGAAGAACCTTTCCGCAAAAGAGATCGAAGCCCTCGCAGGCAGTGAGAACGAGGCTGCGATCCCGGCCTCTCTCTCCCAAGAAGAGCTGCAAAAGCTGCTCAAAGCTGCCCTGAGCCGCGGCGGCGACTTCGCCGAGGTCTATTTCGAGCGCACGGTCCAGAACTCGATCGGCCTCGATGAAGATAAGATCTCTTCGGCCACGCGGGGCGTGGATATGGGCGCCGGCTTTCGCGTCGTCCAGGGGGAAAAGACAGGCTATGCCTATTCGGATGACCTCGACCCCGGAAAGCTCAAAGAAGCGGCTGAAACGGCCGCCCTCATCGCTTCCGGCGCCGCCGGCTCGGCCCAAACGCTCAAATCTTTTTCTCCGACGTCTTATTATCTTGTCAAGGTCTCACCTGATACCGTGGCCGCGAAGCAAAAGACAGAGCTGCTGATCAAAGCCAACTCCGTCGCCCGTGCCTTCGACAAGCGCATCACTCAGTTCAGAGCCGGCTTCTCGGACATGACCAAGAAAATCATTGTCGCCAACTCCGAGGGGCTTTATGTCGAAGATACGCAGACCCTCACCGGTCTCAGCACAAACGCCCTGGCCCTCGAAGGGGGCAAGCGCGGCATGGGCTATGAATCCAAGTCCGGAAGCTACGGGTTTGAACATTTTGACCCGAAACTGGCCGAGGAGATGGCCCGCAAGGCCGCCGAGATGGCGGTCCGGGTCCTTCCGGCCGAGGATGCTCCGGCGGGTGAATTCCCGATCGTCATTGCCAAGGGCTTCGGCGGGATCTTCTTCCACGAAGCCATCGGCCACAGTCTTGAGGCGGATGGTATCCGCAAAAGAACATCTTGCTTCTGGGACAAGCTGGGCAAGCCGATTGCCTCGAAGGGAGTCACTCTTCTTGATGACGGCACTTATATGGGCGGCTGGGGCGCGGTGAGCGTGGATGACGAAGGCTGCCCCGGCCATAAGACCGTCCTGATCGACAAGGGCGTCTGCGCGGCGTTTCTCCAGGATAAGCTCAATGCCCGCCTGACAAAGATGGCCCAGACGGGAAACGGCCGCCGTCAGTCGTTCCGCTTTTACCCGATTCCGCGCATGACAAATACCTACCTTCTGGCCGGCGAGTCCGCTCCCGAGGACATCATCAAGTCCGTAGCCAAAGGCCTCTACATCGCCAAGATCGGCGGCGGCAACGTGGATGAGACGACGGGCCGCTTTGTCTTCAGCGTCACCGAAGGCTACATGATCGAAAGCGGAAAAGTGACCCGCCCGCTCAAGGGCATCATGTTGATGGGCAGCGGCCAGGACGTCCTCATGAATATCTCCATGGTCGGAAACGACCTGCTCATCATCGGCGGCGGAGGCTGCGGCAAGAACGGTCAGTCCAAACCTGTCGGCTTCGGGAATCCCACGATCAAGGTGGACAAAATCACCGTGGGCGGCGGGAGAGTCTAAGAGAACAAGAGAGGGAGAACCACAATGTCACCGATCAATTTCAAGACTTTAGGCGAGGATATCATCGCCAAGGCTAAGAAATGGGGGGCCGACGAAGCCGAAGCAGTCCTGGAAAACGTGAAGAGCTTCAACGTCGATGTTAGGAAGGGGGAAATCGAGTCGCTCCAGAAATCCGTGTCCCAGGGACTGGGCTTGAGGGTCTTCATCAACAAGCAGTTCGGGTTTGGCTATACATCGGACCTTTCGCCGAGTTCCGTGGACGAGACGATCAAGAAGACGATCGAGCTGGCGCGGCTGACGGAGTCCAAACCATGGCAAGGGCTTCCCGATTTCGGCCCTCAGCCGCTCTCCAACCTGGACCTCTACGATCCGGAGTTGGCCAAGGTGCCCGATGAGAAAAAGATCGCCACGGCGCGGGAAGTCGAAAAAATCGCCCTTTCGCTCGACAAAAGGATCACCAACTCCTACGGGGCCGGTTTTTCCAACGGCGAACGCGAAGCGGGTCTCTTCAACTCGAAGGGGATCTCTTGCGTTTTGAAAGCGACCCAGTGCGGATTCAATGTCGGCGTCATCGCCGGCGAGGGCAATAATATGCAGAGCGGCGGCTGGAGCAGCTCCAAGAGGTTTTATAAAGAGCTCGATTCCATCGAGTCCGTTGCCCAAAAGGCGGTCAAGGTTACGGTCGAACAGCTCGGGCCGAAGCCCGTGC
This sequence comes from Candidatus Aminicenantota bacterium, assembly GCA_026393905.1. Taxonomy (GTDB): domain Bacteria; phylum Acidobacteriota; class Aminicenantia; order Aminicenantales; family UBA4085; genus JAPKZH01. The sequence continues at coordinate 744 of JAPKZH010000527.1, read as the reverse complement.
CGACCAAAAAAGTCCCGGTCATTTTCGACCGCTACGCGGCCCCGTCCTTCTGGGCGGGGATCCTCGGCGCCCTGAACGGCGACGCCGTGTTCCGCAAGGCCACCTTCATGACGAATTCGCTCAACCAGGAAATCGCTTCGCCGATGATCACGGTCGTCGATGATCCGACGATCCCTCGTTTTGTGGCCTCATCTCCCGTAGACGGCGAAGGCAATGTCACCCGCGGGAACGTGCTCATCGACAAGGGCGTGCTGAAGATGTTCCTTTACGACTCTCAGATCGCGCGCAAGGCCGGCGTCAAGGTGAACACAATGGCTGGCAGGGGAAGCTATAGGTCTCTTCCCTCGGCAAGCTTCCTGAATGTGATCGTCCAGAACGGGAAGGACAGCTTCGATTCGCTCCTTAAAGACGTGAAGGAGGGCTTGTACGTGAAGGGATTGAGGGGCTCAGGGACGGATGCGACGACGGGGGCCTTCTCCGTCGGCTGCAACGGGTTCTGGATCGAAAACGGCGCCGTCGCATTCCCGGTCGACGGCGTGACGCTGGGCGGGACGACGCTCGAGGTTTTAAAGGGGATCGACAAGGTGGCCAACGACCTTGATATGCGGTCGAGCATCAATAGCCCGTCTTTCCGGGTCAAGGAGATCATCGTCGGCGGCCGAAAAGGATAGGCGAAAACTCCTAGGCCCGCTCTCTCAAATAGAAAGCGCCTCGGGCGAAGCCATCTCTTCGACCTATTGCCCA
>JAPKZH010000457.1 GCA_026393905.1 Candidatus Aminicenantota bacterium | reverse complement strand
AAGTCAAGGCCGCCGGAATTTGCGGCACGGACCTCCATATCTATCATGATGAATTTCCCTACTGGCCGCCGGTCATCCTCGGCCATGAATTTGCCGGGGTGATCGCCCGAGTCGGGAAAAACATCGAAGATTGGAAGCCCGGAGACCGCGTCGTCGGGGAACCGCATACCATGGCCTGCGGGAAATGCTGGCTGTGCCGGATGGGAAACCGCCAGCTTTGCCCCTCCAAAAGATCTCCGGGCTGGGGAATCGACGGATGCTTCGCCAGGTTTCTGAGGTATCCGGAGCCCGCCCTCCTTCACCGGATACCCGATGAGCTTGCGTTTGAAGAGGCGGCTCTGGTCGAGCCTGCGGCCAATGTTGTCCACGACGTCCTGGAAAGAGCTCGGGTCGAGCCCACCGATGTCGTCGCCGTGATCGGACCCGGCCCGATTGGATTCATGGCTGCCATGGCCGTCAAAGCCAGCGGCGCATCAAAGGTCTTTTTGCTTGGCGCGGCTATGGATGAAGAAGTCCGCCTGCCCGCCGCCCGGAAGATTCCAACTCTCGACCATGTCTGGAATGTCCAGAAAAATGATGTCGTCTCCCGGATCGTGGACCTGACGGCGGGCCGCGGCGCCGATCTCGTTGTCGAGGCGAGCGGGACGGAAGCCGGTATCGGCCTGGGCCTCGAGCTTGTCAGAAAAATGGGAAGGTTTTCAGCCATCGGACTGACAGCCAGGGATAAAATCCCGTTTCCCTACAACGCGGCCATGTTTAAGTCTGTTGATTTTTTCTTTAACCTCTCGACCTCTTATTCATCCTGGGACCGGGCCATCAGCCTGATCGCAACCAAAAAAATCGACGTCAAGCCGCTGATCACTCACAAAGGAGGGTTGGACCGTTGGCGGGAATTCTTTATCGCCTTGGACGAAAAGAAGGGGATCAAGGGAATTTTTATCCCTTGACCTCAAGCGAAGGAGCGAACGATGGCCATTCGAATCGGCATCATCGGGACCGGGATCATGGGGAACGCCGTGGCAAGAGTTTTCAAGCTGCTTCCTCAGGCTGAGCTCACCGCTCTCGCCGATCTTTCCAAGGAGCGCCTGGAACAAAGCGGGAAAGAATTCGGCCTTTCGGCGCTCTATATGGATTATCACGATATGCTCCAAAGAGAACGACTGGACGCCGTAGCCGTGGCCACGCCAGACCATGATCACACGGCGCCCGTCCTTGACTCCCTCCGCGCCGGCTGCCATGTGCTGGTGGAAAAGCCGCTCACGACGTCGCAGGCGGAAGCCGAGGAAATCTATCGCCTGGTCCGGAAAACGGGAAAAAAGCTCCAGGTCAACTTCAACCACCGCTGGCTGTCCCCCTATCACAAGGTCAAGGAAATGGTGCTGAAAGGACAAATCGGGGAGCCGATGATCGGATACGCCAGGAAAAACAATCCTCTGTCTGTTCCCATGGAAATGATTAAGTCCTGGGCAAGCCGGACGACGCCGGCCTGGTTTCTGTCCTGCCATGATATCGACCTGATGACATGGTGGTTCGATGCAGACCCAATCGAAGCCTACGCCAGAGGCCTGAAAAAGGTGCTCGTCGAAAAAGGCTTTAACACATACGACGGGATTCAAGCTCTGGTGACATACGAAAGCGGCCGATTCGCCACGTTTGAAGCCGTCTGGATCTATCCCAACACGAGCCCTTACATGCCCGATTCGTATATGGAGCTCATCGGGAGCGACGGCGCTCTTCAAATCGACAGGCAGGCCGAAGCGATCGAGGCCATGGTCCAGGAGAAATTTATCTGTCCCAGGACTTTTTTGAACTATAAAGTTTTCGACGAGTGGCAGGGCGCTTTTCCGGCCGCGGTCAAAGGATTTTTATACGCCATCGAGCATGACAGCGAGCCGCATGTCAACGCCAGGGACGGCGTCCGTAGCACGGCCGTTCTCGAAGCAATCCACAAATCGCTTGAATCGCAAAAACCGGAAAAAATCAAAATCCGT
>JAPKZH010000022.1 GCA_026393905.1 Candidatus Aminicenantota bacterium | reverse complement strand
CGGCGTCAGCATTGGCCACACCTTCAAGGTAGCCAAACCGTTCCTGTCCCAGAACGCCGTGTTTGACACCTCCCGGCTCCATGCTCTTGGCGAAATAACCATCGGAGGTCAGCAGCAGTGGCAGTGATTCACGCGTGATCTTTTGCCGGCGCCCGTACTCATCAAGCTTCGCTTTGTCACCGGCCAGCTTATACAGCTCGACCATCCGGTCCAGTGCGGCAAGATAGGTGATCGAAAGCCCTGTCAGATAGCCCTTTCCGAAAGTCCCATCGGGTTGTTTGACTCCGCCGTAGCTCGGGGCAAGGAGGTTGCTGGCGGGACCTACGAGGAACAGATTGTTTTTAGCGTCCCTGGTTTTCTCGATAAAATCGCATGCTCGTTCCATCTTCGGCAGATAGTAATGGATTGCCTTCAGATCGCGGCCAACCAGCAGGATCTCGGCCTGCATGACCACGCCGGCTGCCGCGGCTTCATAGAACCAGTCGTGAACATTCTGGTCGCCATCGCCCTGCTTGAAACCAATTTCATTAGGGCGGGCCATATCGCCAAGACTACCGTCTGGTGCCACCAAGTGGGAAAAAAAGGAGGCCGTGGGGCTTCCTCCCCACATGCTCATTCGCTTTCCATCTCCCTGGTTATCCCAGTGCAGGTCCCATGATCGCTGCAACATGGAGAACCACGGCTCCTCGAGAAAGGGGGTCGCGGAGTAGGAAAACCCGTAGCTGTTCTGGATCCACCAGGCATCCCAGCCGGCGCCTTCAACGAAAGTATCCCATTCGGGTTTATAGACCATGGTCAGGTTGGGAACGGTCGGGTTGGGATGGAAAAAAGCGAACGATTCATCGATCAGACGTAGAAAATCGACATCGCCAGCGCCCGCGCAGTATTGGCCATCGTACAGGTCGTTCCTCTTTGTGTTCTTGATGACGAAATCCACAAGTTCCCTACATTGAAAAAAACCTTCCCACATGTTATGCCCCTGGCCGTGTAGAATAATCAGCTGCATGTGCCCGCCCAGCGCTTCATAACGTTTCTTCATTTCGCCGGAATTCTCTTCGAGAGGAACTGGGACGTCGCTGTCGCCATGGATCGCGAATAGGGGAACGCCTGCCTTGGCCAGTGCTTCGAGCCGGACGATCGGATTGTGTTCTGCAAGCTGTTTCGAAAGCTCTTCGGTCGTCAGATGGTAGGCGCCGCTTGCCTTTTCCACTCCCGGATAGCTGGCGATATTGCAGACCGGATAGATACCGGCAAATCCTGCGACCTTGTCAGCGTTCTCAATGGCCCAGCACAAAGTCATCAGTGCGCCTCGACTTCGGCCCAGCAGCACCGGCTTGGCCGCGAACCCGCGTCTTTCGGTCAGCTCCCGATAGAACGCGGAAAACAGGTTCCTGCCGTCCGGAGATCCGTAGGACTCGCCGACGTCAATTCCCGCCACCGCGATTCCGGCCTTCGTGAACCGTTCGAACATCCAGCGTTCTTCGTCTCCCGGCAGGCCGGACAGCGTCGGCGCATACCATACCCAGGGGACAGAGCCGGAAGGGTGACCACCCTTCGGAAGGATCACAAACGCTTCATGTCCATTGATAAAAAAGACTTCACCCGGCAATGGCAGGATCCTATCGAATTTGGGATCGGCGATCTGTTTCTCCTGCCAGGGAGCCACTTTTTGAGCTTCAGCAGGAAAAGAAAGGGAAACGATAATGCCAATAGCAATTCCTGTTAAGATTTTCATCCGAGGCCTCATAGGAATCCGGGGTCAAACCTACTCGTTACGCATCCTTCCCTGGAAAAGAGGGCGTAACGAGTAGGTTTGACCCCGGATTCAATTGTATATGCCCTCTCTCGGGCCGAAGGAAAAGAAAA
>JAPKZH010000098.1 GCA_026393905.1 Candidatus Aminicenantota bacterium | reverse complement strand
GCCGGTTCCGATAATGACGTGCTCTTTTTCAGACATCGGTTTACTTCAGAAGGATTCCTCCGGCTATTCTTTCAGGATTTTAAGGATGGCGTCGCGGACCTTCTCATCCTCGTCCGGCTGGATCGTGCGCAGGTCGAACATCACGCAGTCGTTCTGGATCCGGGTGAAAATGGGAGGCACATAGAAGCGGAGCTTCCGGGCAAAGTCGTCGGCGAGAAGCGCCTGCGGCTTAACGGCAAGGAATTTTGTCGGCAGCGTTTCAGTGGGAACAGACCCGCTTCCCACATAAGAGCCGCCGTCTTCGATGAAGACTTCCGTGCCGCTCGGCAAGCTGTCCTCGAGCTCATTTTTCAGGCGCTCGGCTCGAACCATGAGCTCCGTAAGGTCGGCGGCGAAAATTCGATAAATGGGATGCTCTTTCCGCAATTTTTTCTGGTTTAGAAAAAGCTTGAGAGTGGCTTCCATGGCGGCGAGCGTAAGTTTGCCGCAGCGGAAGGCCCTCACCAGAGGATTTTTCTTGATCTGCTGGATCGAGGCGGCCTTTCCGACGATGATTCCCGATTGGGGGCCGCCAATAAGCTTGTCTCCGCTGAAACAGGCCACGTCCACTCCGGCCGCCACACTATGCTGGACGAGGGGTTCGGCCTCTAGCCCGAATTCCTTCAAATCGACGAGAGCGCCGCTGCCGAGGTCGTCGATGACCGGAATGTTGCGCGCCCGGCTCAACTTGACGAGGTCCTCGATTCCCGGCTCCTCGGCAAAGCCGATAATCCGATAGTTAGAGTGGTGGACCCGCAGAATCGCCCCGGTGTTCGGCCCGATGGCATTCTCATAGTCGCGGAGGTGTGTTTTATTGGTCGCCCCGACTTCGCGCAGGATGGCGCCGCTTGTTTCCATCACCTCCGGCATGCGGAACGAGCCCCCGATTTCGACAAGCTGGCCGCGTGAGACGATCACTTCTTTGCCCCTGGCCAGGGTGTTGAGGATGACGACGGTTGCCGCGGCGTTATTATTGACGATCGTGGCCCCTTCCGCTCCCGTCAGTTCGCAGAGGATTCGGCTGACATGGGCGTCCCGCTGGCTGCGGCGTCCGGTTTCGAGGTCCAGGGCAAGGGTGCAATAGCCCCGGGCGGCCTCGAGGATCGCTTCTTGGGCGGCTCGCGACAGGACGGCCCGGCCCAGTCCGGAGTGGATGATGACTCCGGTGGCGTTTATGGCGTTGCCCAGGGAAGGGGAGAACTTTTGGGCGAGGCGCCGCTCCATTTCATCGAGGAGACGGCCAGGCATGAGATCGGCTTCGGCCAAGGAGGGGGCCTTTTCATCGAGAATCGCGCGCCTGATATCCTCGAGAACCCGCTGGGCCGATTTCAGGACTTCTTCCCGGCCGAATTTTTCTATGAATTGCTTTTCCTGGGCTTTTTGGATCAAAGCCTCGACGGCCGGAAGCTTGCGAAGAAGGGTCTCTTTCATAACATTCCCCTTAATCGATTATGCAAAATGCTAATATAGGGGATATCTCTTCCTCCGTCAAGACGAGCCGGGCTTATAACCAATGTTTACGCGATAAATTAAATTACACTGTCATTGCGAGCCGTCCTTGCGGCGTGGCAATCCGACGCAGTCGTTGCGAGGAGCTTTGCGACGAAGCAATCTCATGGATTTCCCAATGAGATTGCCACGGCACTCCGTGCCTCGCAATGACCCATTATGTGAGATCGCCACGTCGCTTCGCTCCTCGCGATGACATCTTATTTAATGCGTTTAAACGTGGTTCCTGTTGCCGCCGCTTATTTGCCCATTCGGACCAGGACATTGCAGACAGGCTTATCTGAAATCGGCAGGACCTTGCCCGAAATGGGTTGGCCGTCGACGATGATGACCTTGACGCCGGATTCTGCACCTCCGGGATTCTTGACCTCTATCTTGTAGCGCGTGCCGCGGAAAACCCGCTCTGCCTTGAATCCTTTCCAGTCCGAGGGAATCACAGGGTCGATCATCAAACCTTGATAGGTCGGTCTTATTCCCAGGATGTAGTCGAAGCTCGCCCGATACATCCAGGCCGCGCTCCCGGTCTGCCAGGAATGGCTGGCCCGGCCGGCTGTTTCATGCTCGTCGCTCGTGATGTACTGAGGGTAGACGTAGGGCTCGGCCACGAAAATATCGGAATCGATC
>JAPKZH010000300.1 GCA_026393905.1 Candidatus Aminicenantota bacterium | reverse complement strand
CAGGCTATTCTGGGCGCCAGGGATGGCGTCCCGATCAAACCCGACCCGGCAGCCGCCCTCGAGATTGCCCACATTTTGAATCTTCCTCCCGCGGCAATACTCTATGTGGGCGACACCAATACGGATATGTGGACAGCCGATTCGGCCGGGATGTATGCCGTCGGCGCTCTTTGGGGTTTCCGAACGGCCGAGGAGCTGATCAACAGCGGAGCGAAAATTCTTATCTCAAAACCAGCCGAACTTCTTAGCCTTCTCGCTTAAAAACGAGGCAACTTCTCAGACCAGCTGATCGCGAAGCTTGAGGAGATCGCCGCGCTTCGCTCGCGATGACAGGTTGGTCCCTCTGTAAGGCCCTGGAATTCGATCCCGCCTTATGTCCAATTGACGCAGAAAGAGCTATCGAAAAGTCGCTTATGTGCGATGTTCCCGGACAGCGAAGACAGGACAGGGGGCCGTCCTGATCACTTTCTCGGCCACGGAGCCGACGATGAAATGATGCCATCCCGATACGCCGTGGGTGGCGATGACAATCAGATCGCTCTTTTCCTCTTCGGCGATCCGGACGATTTCCTTGGCCGCGTTTCCATGGCCGATGATCGCCCGTACCTTCGAGCCGTCGGGAAAGTGCTGCTTGATGATGCTCTGGAGTTTCTCTTCAGAGTCTTTGTGTAGAATCCGTTCGTATTCGGGTATGGAGAAAGAGATATTGGGATCGGTAGGCTGGTGGGGCAGCACGGGGAGGACATAGGCCACGGCCAGCTCGGCCTTGAAAAGCGCGGCCAGATCCTTGGCGTACTCGAGTCCTTTATAAGAGGGCTCGCTGAAATCCGTCGAACAGAGGATTTTTTTAATGGTCAACATATCATTTTCCTTTTTTCAGTCTCTATTTAAGACAACGACGGAAGAACATTAGCATAGGCAAAAAGCAAAAGTCAATGAAACCGGGTAATGGTCTCCGTTAGTGTGATTTCAAAGAGGCGTGGGAATCGCCCCTGAGGCCCCCCTAGAGGAGGGGGGCCCCGTCCGCTTTTGGACGGGGGGAACCGACGGGACTGGTTCCCCAGGGGGCCGGGGGCGATTCCCACGCCTCTTTGAAATCACATATTTGAAGACGCTTGTTGAAACCGACGATCTGGCGGATGTCGACTAATTCTTCGCCGCCAGCCTCATTTTGGCGACGGTCTCGCCGCCGTTCAGCCGCCAGAGCATAGGCTGCGGCCGGTCCAGGCCTTCCGTATATTCGGGTGTATTTTCCCACTTGTAGTTGAGGACCAGGCAGTAATCCGAGAAATGCTGCCAGCGGCGCCGCGGCATATCCGTGACCATGTGGATATGATTGGCCGGCATGCCGATCTTGGCCGTGCTCGAAGCAATATGGTCGAAGGTCAGGAAGGTGTGCGGCCAGGAATAATCGGAGGCATGACACACCCGTTCCGTCAAGACGGCCGGAAGCTCCTGGCTTTCCGCTTCGTCCTGGACCATGGTGAACATGCCGGAGAGGTCGGAATAGGCCAGGCGTCCCGCCATCCCTTTAATTCCTTTGGGCGAGACAAACCCGACCGAGTATCCAAGGCCCGGGAAATAATAGGCGACGGCCTTGAATAAATACGACTTCCTGGCATAATCCAGAGAGGCGCTCCCAGAGTTGTTGCCGTCGATGAATCCCCGCCGCATCCAGGGCTCATTCTGAAATTTCTTCAGGTCGAGCTTGAGCGCTTTGGCGCTCTTTTCGATCTCCCAGGGTTCATAGACCTTGCGGAAATCCATGAACAGCGTCGGCTCGCCTCCGGACAGATAACAATAGGCGATCATGGTCAAGAGGCCCTGGATATCATTTTCGGTGGCAAACGGAATGACCGTCTTTTTTCCGGTGTGATCTTCACTCGAATTGAAGAGAGCTTCGGCGATGTCGGCCGTGGCCAGCGGCACGCCGCGCCGGTCTGATCCCCAGCTGAGCTGGCCTGTCCAGCCTCCCGCGACGGCGTTGATGTCCCGCATGTAATTCCTGACGATCAGGTACAGGGCCAGCCCTTCGTCTAATTTCATGGTATCCCCGGCGGTGAGGGCGGGAGGCTTGACGGCCCCGGTGTAGACGGGCATTTTGCGCCGGGCGATTTCTTCCGTGTTGTTGAAGATGCGGTTCTTGAACTTTACGTTGATGACCCAGTCCCGGAGGGTCTTGAGCTCTTCCGGGTCATAGCCGCCTTTTTGACGAAGCATATCGGCGAAAATCTTCATCGATTCACGAGTCGATTCCAGGCCGAAAAAGCGCCGGGCGGCATGGACATGGTTCAGAGCCGTCTCCATCTGCATCGAATCCGTATCGACGGCAAGGTATCGTTTCCCGCGGAGGGCCGCCGCCGCCAAAACGGCATAGGCCAAATCGGCAATTTCTTCTTTGGTCCGCCCGTCAAACTCCGGATTCATGCCGGTCTCGGGCATATTTCCGATGACCATAGGGCACAGACGGCCGGTCTGGGCATAGGCGCCGACAAGCGCATCGATGCCGACGACGCCCGGCTTCGGCGCGTTGTTCCCTCCGACGCAGGCGATAGGCAGGCTGGCCGGAAAATGGGCCGTCAGAGCCATGGCGGATTTGCCGGGGAAAAACCAGGTGTCGGGGACGATGAACAGGCCATCGACCCCGGCTTCTTTCAATTCGAGCGCGGCGGAATCCGCCGTCTTTTCATTATCAACGAGATGCGAACAATAGAAGAGGTTGGGATGGGCGCCGCCGGGCAGATGAAGCTTTTCGCCGAGCCACCGGGCGGTCATCGTCCCGATATTATAGGCCCTCTGCCTGGATTCTTTATCGATCCGGGGATCGCAAGGGACAAAGACACCCAGGGTCGTTACGCCCTGCCGTCTCTTTTCTACGAAAGGCATGTTTCCTCTCTTTCACGGGGATACAGACATTGGCTGTTTATCCCCGCAAAGAAATCGTCGGCCTTCATTTTACTAAAAAAAAGCGAGAGACAACACCCCCTCCCGGCTTTTGGAGCAAATGGAATGGTCTAGATATATTCGATCGTGGCCGGCGGTTTCGGCGTCAGCTCATAGGCGACACGGGTCACTTGCGGCATCTCTTTGACGATCCTCTTGGCGATCCTTTCCAGGACCGCCCAAGGGACTCTCGTCGCTTTTGCGGTCAGGGCGTTCTTGCTTTCCACCGAGCGGATGATGATGATGTCGCCGAATTTCCTCGTTCCCTTCTCAACGCCGGTCCCCTGGTCATTGAGAAGAACGGCAAAAGCCTGGAACGGCCTGAGCCGGGCGATCTCTTCCTCGACGATTTGGGTCGCCTTTCGGACGACGGCGACCCTGGGCGGGGTCACTTCACCCACGACCCGCGTGGCCAGACCGGGTCCCGGGAACGGCATCCGGAGGTAAATCTCCTCGGGTAAACCGAGAGCCTTGGCCACGATCCTCACTTCATCCTTATACAAGTCTTTGAGCGGCTCGATGACCTTGAACCCGTATCCTTTCTCTGGATCGATGCCGATCTGCTCCAGGATATTGTGCTGGGTCTTGACGCCGCCTTTCGTTTCGAGGATGTCGGCTTTGATCGTGCCCTGGACGAGGAACCCGGCCCGGCTCTTGAAAACTTCGCGCCCAAAAACCGAATAGAACTTGTGACGAAAAGCCTTCCGTTTCTCTTCGGGGTCGGTCTTGCCCTTCAGGGCGGAAAAAAATTCCCGCTGGGCGTTGACGACGTCGACTTTGATTCCCAGTTCTCGGAAGATCAAGCGCACCTGCTCCGGTTCCCCCTCCCGCATAAGCCCGTCGTCGATGAAAATGCACTTGAGGTTGGAGCCGATGGCCCGGGCGGCCAGGACCGTGCAGGCGGAACTGTCCACGCCGCCCGAAAGAGCGGAAATGGTTTTCTGGCCGCCGGCGGTCTTTTGAATGTCCTCGATTTTTCGTTCGATAAATGCTTTAACGTTCACTCCCTCTCCCCTTTCATGAGAATTTTCGGATCACCCTGCGTCTATCATCGGTAAAGGTGAAAGACCATCCCAAAAATACCCTCCCCAACCACCTTCAAAGGCGATTGACCGGGCAAAATTCATGCGCCATCATGGAGCCGATTGAAGGACGCAGGGAATGATATAAAAAATAATGGGAGGGCCTCATCCAAGGCGTATATTGGTTGATAAAGGGAGATAGAGGCGCGAGTTTCTTCTCCCGGCCCTCCTCTAAAAGCGTCGGAAGTATCCAATAACCCTCGACTCACACAATATCTAGCGTTCCTGTCAAGGAAAATACGATATATAGGCCTATTTGTCAAGGAATTTTTCAAAAAAAACGCTCAAATTTGTAACTTGATGTCGGTTTTTTTGACATCCGGTTTCATCTGTGCTATTTGTTTTCCAGAAAGGTCCGATTTCATGCGGCCGGCCCGTCATCTTCGAAAAAGCAAGCCTTGCCTCGTCCTTTGTCTCCTCCTGTTTTTTTCTCTGCCCCCCTTGCCTGCCGCCGGCTTTGGTGAAGAAAAGCCCGCGCCCGACCGCCTCCTGGGTTCGCTCGAAAAATCCCTGATCATTCCCGGCTGGGGCCAGTTGGCTGAAAAAAGATATGTCGAGGGCATCGTCTTCCTCTCGGCTGAAATTTTTTGCCTGGTCAAGATCATGGCCAATGATCGTCGGGCCAACGAGAACTATGGCCTTTACAAACAAGCATCGTCCATGGAAGACGCCGTCCGTTACCGGCAGCTCACCGAGAGATATGACACCCGGAGGAACCAATTCATGCTGGCCGCAGCCGCGGTCTGGGCCGTGAATCTCGTCGATATCTACCTCATCGCGATCAACAGGGCAAAAAAGGAACGCGCTCTCGAGCTCAAGGTTGAACGTGGCGAAAACAAAACGATTTCATTGGCTATTGCTTATCGCTTTTAGCGGCCTTGCGGCGTCTTGCCAGGACAGGCTTTTCCACAATCCATTCGATCCCCAGGCCGGCGAAGCCATCTTTGAAGGACTCAACACGAAATCTATCTCTTGAGACTCGAGAAGTGAAAAAAACCCGGAAAGTCCGGCGCCTGGTCTGGCTGGGGCTCTGCCTGGCCGCACACATCGTCAGCGGCAAAGGCCTCTTTTCTCTTAAAACGGCAGGCCCTGACGGAATGGACGCTGGCCAAGATCCAGAAATCCTTGATTTACTACACCGCCACGGCCGTGCCCCTATTTCTATATCAAGAAAAAAGATGCTTCCATGTGGCAATCTTTCTGCACTCCTTTTAAAGAAAAAGATTTTTATAGTTTGCCCGTGAAAGAAATTATGGGAAGCCGGCTGGCCATTTAAAGCCGGGTGAATCTTTTGACGTACCCTTGGACCTCACGGACGCCCAGGAGCAGGCAGATTCCATAGAAAACGGCCAGGGCGGCCGACCCGCTCAGGATGACGTTCAACAGCTTGATCAGGAGCTTGACGACGACAGACGAGCCCAGGCTGCCCAGGCTTCCGGCCAAAATCTTGTAGAAAAGCCCTCCGGCCAGGCCTCCTAGGAGTCCCCCTACGATGAGCTTGAGAGCGAAGGCGGCGAGAGGACGGCTGTCGAATGTTCCGATTTTCCTGGGCAGAAGGAGATAGAGGATGAAGACATTGGCCACGGCCGAGATCGTAGCCGACAGCGGAAAGGCGCTGTAGCCGAGCGGATGCATCAAGGTCAGGTTGAGAACGATATTGATCCCGACCGAGGCGAAGCTGGCCATCATCGGCAGCTTGGGGTCCTTGGTGGCGTAAAAAACACCGGCGACGTTCCGCAGGACGGAGATGAACGGAACGCCCAAAATATATAAAATAAGAATCTTAGCCACCGGCACGGTGTCCGCCGCCGTGAATTTTCCGTGCTCAAAAATGAGACTGGTCAGCGGAGACGAAAGAAAAGCGATGACGGCCGAAGTGGGGATCGTCAGGAAGAGGACCATCTTCAAGGAATCCAAAAGCGTCGTCCGCATCTCGTCCAGTTTTCCTTCGCTGGCGAGCCTGGAAAAGGCCGGAAGGGCGACCGTGCCCACGGCGATGCCGAACAATCCCAACGGCAGATGCATGATCCGGTAGGCATAGTTCAGCCAGGTCAGGCTCCGCTCTTCCAGCAGCGAGATGAGCTGGGTGTTGACAAAGACGTTGATCCGCGATCCCGACAGCCCGATGGCGACGGGGATGAACAGGGCGATGACTCTCCGGAACTCGGGATCCTTGAAATTCAAAACCCGCTTATACCGGAATCCTTTTTTCACCAGGCGCGGCGCCTGGACCAGGAGCTGCATCAGCCCGCCGACCGTAACGCCCACGGCCATGGCCAAGATGGGATCGCGACCTCTCTTTGTGTAATAGGCGAAAAGGGCGATGGGCGTCAGGATCGAAAAAAGATTAAAAAACGCGGGCGCCAGAGACGGGATAAAAAATTCGCCTTCCGTGTTCAGGATGCTCATCGCCCAGGCGGCCAGGGCGATGAACAGCAAAAACGGAAACATGACGGCCGTGAGCTTCCCCGTGAGGCTGATTTTCCCGGGGATATCGCCGAAGCCGAAGGCGATGAACTTGGCCAGGGTGGGAGAAAAAAAGATTCCGGCCGCGGTGACGATGCCTACGACCAGCAGCAGCGTGTTCAGGATATTCGAAGCGAGGAGGTTTTCCGCGTCTCTTCCCTTCTGTTTCTGCGTCGTCAGGACAGGGACGAAGGCGGAAGAAAGGGCATTTTCGGCAAACAGGTCGCGGAGCAGATTGGGAATGCGGAAGGCCGCGTTAAAAGCATCCGTGGAAAGGCTCGAGCCGTAAAGGTGGGCGAAAACCTGTTCGCGGACGAGCCCCATGACCCGGCTTATGGCCGTGCCGATTGTGAAAGCCCGGACTCCTTTTGCGATATCCGCCATGTTCTCTGCTCGTTCGATTCTGGCTTATAACATAGGCCAGGGTGGATGTCAAAAAATGACAATTATTGTCACTTAAACATGGAAAAATTACAATTTTTTGTTGACATTTTGACGAAATTGTGTATTATAGGAAGCGGAGGAACGCCATGAAAAAATTCTTGCTCTGCGGGTCTCTCTTTCTGTTGGCTTCGGTTTTGGTCTATTCCCAGCAGTTTTCCCTTAAGATGACCGGAGGGATGTATTTTAGCTTCGGGAATGACTACAACAAAGGCATCGAAGGCTTTAATAATTACCTCAAGGATGGGTATACCAACGTCTCGGGTGAATTCGAGAAGTTCTCATCGGCCCTGAATTTCCAGGGAGAGGTCATCTTTCATTTTAATCCGAACATGGCCATCGGCCTTGGCGGCGGGTATTTGCAGTGGAGCAAAAACAACACTGTCACCTACGCTGATCTTGGATATGAGGACGAGATCATGTATAAGCCGACATTATCGGTTATCTCCATCTTTGCGAATTTCCACTATATGACGGCCATTGCTCCGAAATTGAACCTCGACCTCTATGCCGGCCCCGGCCTTTATCTGACGAAGTTCGACTGGGAAGACTCGGATAGCTGGGCGCTCTGGGATGTCATGCACACATTCAAATCCGAGGCAACGACGTTCGGTTTCCAGGCGGGTTTGGGTCTCAGTTTTGAGCTGGCCCCGAATATCAGCCTGGTCGTCGACGGCTTTTATCGCTATGCCACAATCGCGGAAGTCAAGGGGGATTGGTACCAAAAGGGATGGATATTTATATGGACCGATGACACGACCTATGCGAATTCTTATATGTGGTATTACGAAGACAACTCGACCGGGACACGCTACTCTCGGATCAATTTGGGTCCTGATCAGCCGAGCGGCAGCGGCATCTCGGGCTCCAGGAAGGCCGAGATCAGCCTTTCCGGCATCACCGGTATCGCCGGCCTGAAATTCAGCTTCTAAAGTTTGAGCGAATTCCCAACGTATGCCCTTCCTTCCCTCAACCTGAGAAGGAAGGGGATTTTTCCCAAAATCCCTTCGGAAGGTATTTTCATCCGTCCGGAACAATAATCAAATTTTTGGGGGCTTGAGCTTCAGCGTCTCAATGGCATGGTGGCCGACGCGGAGTTTGAGGCCGGATTTCAAGGAGGGAATGGCTTTTCCCTCCTCCTCGATCATGTTGACCAGCTCGGCCTTTTCCACCGGCACAAAACTGATCAGTTGGACATCCGAGTCTACTCCCTCCATATCATAGATCCGGACGATCG